>CBDULE010000058.1:0-7790 GCA_965367995.1 uncultured archaeon
TATCTCAATGAAAAGCTCAAATAAACCCAACAAAACACCTCAGAATAGTACTTTTAACCCTAATCTTTTTCGCGAAATAAAAATCTGTAGGTCATTTTTAAGCTTTCTCAAATAAAAAAATATATGTTATTCCACCGTAAATTTGAAAGGATTTTAAAAAATAATAGTGTTTTTATACTGCTTCTTACCAAATAATTTAAGGCAACAACATTGATAACTTAAGCTATAAAGCTCCAAGTCGGTGACTTTTATTGCTACCACTCCTCATGTTTGCATCTAAATCTAGATCTGAAAGCGATATGAAGAAATATGCTGAAAAAGCATCTGCTCTTATGAATTTTAGTGGTAAGTATTATATCATCAGAACGATAGAGGATTTGGAATCGCTTAAAAGTGAAATTCAAAAACTCAATTTTATTCCCGCGGTAGTATTAAGCGGTGGAACTAGTAGTTTATTGATGAGGCTATCGGATTTCAGAAAAACAGTCATTCTAATCACCTTAAGTGGAAATAATTCCTTAACATCAGGTCTTAAAGCTAGGGATGTTCTGGTCTCTAAAGGTATCAATGTCATTCATTTCCATGATAAAGAGGCCAAAGACCTGGCAAAGAAGCTTGAAGCTGTTGAAAAAATTATTGAATCGCTTAAGAAGTCTAGAATCCTTTTGGCTGGCATTGATGAAAGTCATTTCAAAAAGTATGAAATTGATATTGAGTTTCTTAAGAAGAAATTCGGTGTAAACATAATCTTATCTTCGCTTGAAGAGCTTGTAAATGTTTATGAGAAATCAAAACCACATGAAAAAGTACTTGAGAAGTTCTCAGGAAAAATCAAAAAATCGTTAGATGATCCAGCAAAAGTTAGGACTGCTTTAGAGACATTAATGAAGAAATATTCTGCGACAGATGTTGGAATAAGATGTTTCCCCTTTATATTAAGGACAAAAGTAACTCCTTGTTTGGCTTTATCTTCCATGCTTGATGAGGGAATCATTGCTGGATGTGAAGCAGATATTCAAGCTATCATTATCATGAAAATTTACCAAGCATTAGGTCAAATTTCCTATATAGGCAATGTAGTAGATTATGACGAAGAATCAATAATCCTAGCGCACTGTACCGTTGCCACAAAACTCGTTAGGCAATATGAGCTCATGCCTCATTTTGAAACCGGTAATGATATAGCGATAAGAGGCGAATTCTTTGAGGGAGAAAAAGTAACATTAGCTATGATATCCAATGATTTCAGAAGAATTATAGCCTTTGAGGGTATTATTGATAAAGTTGATTGGAGAGATAATATTTGTAGATCTCAAGTAAAAATAAGGATAAGAGATGCTAAAAAAGTTGTAAATAAGCTATTTGCAGGGCATTTAGTTCTAGCTTACGGAAGTTGGAAAGAATACTTTAAGCTCTTATCTTCAATGTTAAATTTAAAGTTCATAGATGTCCCTTAAGTATTTCACTTCAAACTTTCCTAATTCAATCATTTTTAGCGCTTCTTCGCAAACAGATAAAGCAATAAGTCCATCTTCTGCTGTAACTAATGGCTTTTCTTTCTTCATTACTGAGAGAACAAAATTCTTATCCTCTAAATACAATGGTTCCTCAACCTTGAGTTTAGGTATGAAAACACCTTTTTCATTCATTATTTGGATTACATGTTGCTGTAAATCTAAAATTGCAACAGCTTTCTCAGCAGTAATTTCCATTCTCCTTATCTTAAATGGAGTCGTTATCCTATTAACCTCAAGAATAGCATGAGTCAGATTTTTCTCATGTTCATCAGCATATTCAATGAAAAGAGATGCGAAGTCAACACTTCCCTTGCTTATTCCACCACCTCTTGCTACTACAGCTAAGGGTTTTTTATTAAAAATGAATCTGATGAGATCTATATCGTGTATTGCAAGGTCTTTTACGACGTCAAACTCAGTTGGTTTTGTTGGCATGAATCCCGTTCTTTTAGCTAAGATTGTAAATACTTTTCCAAGCTTTTTCTTTTCATACATCTCTTTAAGATAGCGAGTTGCGACACTGTATCTCAGAAGAAAGCCAACCATAAATACGAGATTTTGCTCTTTAGCAAGCCTTATCAATTCTTTAGCCTGCTCAACAGTCTCTGTTAAAGGTTTCTCCATCAATAAATGCTTCCCAGCTTCAATTACCTTTTTCCCATGAGCATAATGTAAAGGAGTTGGCGTAGAAATAATTACAGCATCTATATCCTCTCTCTTTAAAACCTCATCTATATTAGTAGAATACTCCGCTCCGAATTTCTTTGCGATATATTTGACTCTATCTCTATTGATATCAACGAAAATTAAGCTAGAAATTAGGTCATCAGCCTTCAAATAAGAAGTCACTCTAGCATGATTTTGACCCCAACCTCCTACTCCTATAACAGCTACTCCTACCATCTCTTTCTCCGTAAAAATGTTAAATTTTCCGAAGATTAAGGTTTTGGATAATACATAATGAAGCAATATCATCTTTATTAAGCTTTTCTAAAAATTAAGCTTAGAGATTAAAAATCCTAGTTCTTATGCTTAAATTAATCAAAAAAGATTTCTCAAGAATAGTAAATTACATTTTTGTGATTAATATGAGAATTCTCCAGTTTAACATTGAAGATCCATTTGGATTATATCTTGAAAAGCTAAAACCTGAGGATATTGTTGAGTTTGCAAGTTCGATAAACGCGAATGCTCTTGTTGTTTTTGCTAGAGATGGCTGGGGTAGAACTTTTTATAGAAGTAAATTTTATCCTAAGCATGCAAAGGTATCAGATGATTTCCTTCAAAGACTTTATAAAGCTTGTAAAGAGAGAGGAATAAAGCTTGTAGCAATGATATGTCATACGAGCAATAAGTATCTAGCAACAATTCATCCAAATTGGATTCAGAGAAATGTTAAAGATGAAATTATAGCTCTTGATTCTGTTAAAGGTGAAGAACTTCACTGGCCGTTAATGTGTCTAAATTCAGGTTTTCTAGATTATTGTTTGGGAGAAATAGATGAAGTAAAAAACTATGCTGATTATCTCATGCTTGATTCTTTTAGATACCAACCAGATTTTCATCTTGCATGTTATTGTGAAAACTGTAGGAGAGAATTTAAGAAGACGCATAATTTGGATTTGCCTAATAAGGAAGACTGGAATCATCCTTCCTGGTGGGATGCTTGGTTCTGGAGATATGATGTTGTCATAAACTCTATCAAGAAGATTAAAGAAAGAGCTGGCGATAAGCCCTTAGTTTATAACTCTCATCCAGCTGGATGGGGTTGGAGAGCAAATACTATCGTTGAAAAAGCATCAGAATATATTGATGTTGTTTTTGCCGAAAGTAGTGAAGTTGACTTTCAGCCTTTAGGATTTCTATATGAGATTTCTAAGCTGACTTTTGGCCTTGGGGCCAAGGAAGTATGGACTACTAGAAACGCATTTCACATATTTAATACACCATACCTCTTGAATAAGTATTCACTGGAGCTTGGAGTATGGGAAATTGTGGCAGCTGGAGCATCTCCTATGTTTCTCGTTTTTCTCTCCACCTATATGCAGAATAAGGAGAAGCTAGGAATATTAGGAGATATTTTTAGAAGGGTAGAAATTGTGGAGGAGCATATCGGAGGGGCTAAGCCAGAGGAGGAAATCACCATAGTCTACTCAAATGCTTCTAGAGATTTTTATGGGAGGGATAATCCTGATAAATATAACAATGAAGTCCGAGGTTTCTTTTATGCCCTCTTTTCTATGAATTATCAAGTTGGATTCATTGGAGATAGAAAACTATGTCAACAGAAACCTAATAGCAAACTGCTTATTCTTCCCAATAAAATTATCATGGGAAAGGAAATCCATACCATTAAGTCATACATAAAAGAAGGAGGAAAAGTTCTAGCTACATTTTTGACTTCTCTATATTCAGAGGATTTGGATGGAAGAAGAGCTTTTAAGAGAAGCGATTTCCTTTTAGCTGATGAATTCGGAGCTCATTTCTATGGTTTGAAAAAACTAAGATGGTTGTATTTCAACAATCTTCTTTTTGGCGGATATGAAGAGGATGCAGGTTATGTTGCTACCGTCAAACCAGAGGAAAGTGAGATACTAGGAGTTGTTTATGAGGGATTATTTGAGCATGGTTATGAATATGCGCTTGGAAGAGCTCCGCCTCCTAAAGGAGGAGAAATAAGCTATGCAATTAAGAAATCAGCTATATATTTGCCTTTTCAGTTTGGAAGAGCTTTATTCGCATTCGGCTATCCAGAATATTTCAAACTTCTGAGGGGTTTAATAGGATTTGAAAGTTTATTAAGTTCCAACTATGGAGAGTTCGTCAAATTGATAGCATGGAGAAAGAATAATAAATTATTGATTCACATTATAAATCATGCTGTAAATCAAAGAATAAACAACGCAAGTCCAGTTAGAGCTAAATTTACCATTGGTATGGGACAATCTGTGAATCCAATTAGAGACATAATTCCTCTTAGAAATCTTATCATAAAAATAAGGGAAGAATTTTCTTCGGCTTATCTCGTTCTAAAAGAAAAAGAAGTAAAAGTTGATGTGAAAAATGGAGAAACTCTGGTAAGCATCCCAGAATTAGGAACTTATGATCTCCTTATACTTGAGAAGTAAACTCCTCCATCTTTTTCTTAACCTTCTTTTTATCTATTTTTATTCCTCCTCTCTTTATCATAGTTATTACTTCCTCTGGCTCAAGTTCTTGTCTTTCTTTTTGATCTCCCCATAATTTTCGAATTTCATAGAAATACTCTTTAAGCTCTAATTCATCTTTTGAAAACAATATTGTACCATTTTCAATAACTTTAATTTTGACATGAAGAGGTATATCCTTAAAAGGTACTAATTCATAATCTCCAGAAATCTCATTTTCTAGAGCTTCTAAAATGTCCTCAGATAATTCCTTTCCTAATGTAATTAAGTAAATGACTTTTTTTCCGTTCTTAATATCTTCTGGAGTATACAATACTACAGAGTGTATAATTCCCTCATGGATTTTTTCTTCAAGAATTTTTAAATCCTCCTTTATTTCGTCGATTGTTTTTGCTTTTCTAACCATGCTTCTATCACCTTTATAACCTCGGGAAGATCCTCAATCACTTCCTCAATTTCTTTTATAACCTCCTCTTCAGCAATTTTAGTTGGCTCTCTGACTATCTTATTCCTAAGATTATCCGCTTTGTTGAGAATCTCGGCATCTTTAATTGTGATAATCATTTTTTCAGCAAGCCTTTTTAGATTATATGCGTCATCTTCTGGAGGGATTCCATTATCCTTACACATCATAGCAATTATGTCCATAATATTATCTATCGTTTCCTGATATGCTTTCAATGTAGCTAAAATTGTTTTTTCATCAATGTTTTTTCTGAGCTCTGGAAGCCATTTGTTTATACTCTGTAATCTCTTTTTCACATGTTCTAACTTCGCCATGTACCTCATTAAACGCTTCTCTTTTAGCATTAACATCATCTTTTTAGAATGCCTATATTATCTTCCAACTAGTTTTTCAAAAGACCTTATATTTCATTCTTCATATCTACCATTTAAGTTTTGACCCATATAATATCATTCTTCATAATATACCTAACATCTTTATTTTCCACAACATTTTGTATTACTTATTGTCACACTTACGGATTAAAAATAACTTAATAATTTAAAGTTAACGGATTTTGGAGGGCAAAAGATGGTTCTAAAGCTGATAATAGGGTCACCAATAGCTACTAACATCCCCTTTTGGAAACTAATTAAAGTTAATGCAGTAATGTTCAATGCCTACGATATAATAAGGAAGAAGAGTATTTACGCCAGAATTCTTAGAGGTGAAAGCCTAAGAGAAATTCTTGATATACCAAAGGGCATAGAGATCTGGATAGATTCTGGCGGCTATCAAATAATGAAAAAAGGAGTTTCTATAAGCATCGAGAGAATAGTTGAGCTCTACAATGCTCTTGATGCTGATTACTTTATATCTCTCGACTATCCTCTTATCCCAAGAGATGATTACATGACTAGATATAAGAAAATCACGATGACTCTGAGAAACTATGAGTATCTCTCTAAGAAAGTTGATAAAATTATAATTCCTGTGGTTCATTATTCACCAGAAATAGAGGATGTACGTAGATACATATCATTCTACCAGGAATTTGAGAATCACGAATTCATCGCATTTGGAGGTTTTGTTCCTCCACTGATGGCCCCAAAAGGAATGCATAATATGAGAACAAGTAGCATTCTCCTACTTGTATACTTGAGAAAAATATTCTATGACAAGAAGATACATGTGATGGGAGCTGGCTCAAACTCGATGATACCTATATTAAGAGTTCTAAACGTTTATTCAACGGATTCAAGTACGTGGAGAGTTAAAGCATCTTATGGAAAAATAATCCTTCCTTGGGGAGGAGAAAGACATGCAAGTCCAAGAAAAGCTAATTTTGGAGGAAGGCTCGTTAGCGATGATGAGCTCAGAATGATCCTAAGGGTTTTAAAACAACATAATGGTTTATTCGGAGAGATAAACGACATTCAAAGCCTTAAGAGTTTCCTCTTCAGTAAGTTTGAAAACAGGGCTATCTTCAACCTCTGGATAATAGTTAATTTTGCCAAACAAGCTAAGCCTAGGTCTCCCTTGTTTAAGAAGTTATATAATATGGTTCTTAAGGCTAGGCATCTGAATTCTAAGGACATTGAATTGATCCTTAGGAGGATGGATGAGAAAAGGAGAATTCCTTTAGACGAGTTGATAAGAAAGGTAGAATCAATGAAAGAAAAGTCAATAGCTATAACCTTATGAGCATTCAAAAATTTGCAATTATTATGGTCTTTTGGCTTTTCTTATCAAATTCTTTGATTATTACTCATTTAAAGAAGAGGCTCAAAATTTCGTTTAAAGAGTTTGAGAAAATTTTCAAAGGGTATATAAAAAGGTGTTAGGAATTTCCTGAATCTTCAGTTACACTTTTTAACGCTACTAGAAGATTATATATCCCTTAGTAGGTGATGAAGGCCTGTACTCTCTGATCAAAGGATGATGACCCCTGGCTTTTCTGAGTGAAGCTTATGAGTCATGCTCTAAAACTTATTTCTGAGGAATTAATTTCGAGGACTCAAAAATTTCTTGAAGAGATAATAAGCAGCTTAAGACCCTACGTAAAAGAAATAAGAAAAAGTACGGATACGTTTAAAGCAACATTTACTGATGGTAGCTTTGTATTAAGCGAAAGGAGAGGCGCGGGTATAGCTCTTTTTTCCTCAGTAAGCATTAAGGCTGAGATTAAAGATACAGTGAAAATTTTGACAAAGGAGATGATTGATCCTTCCAAGACACTATTTATCATTCTTCCCAAATTCGCACTTAAGACTAGAGCTAGTACAATAATGAGAGCTCTAGAGTATATCACAACAATTAAACTCTGCGATGACGTTAAATACGCATTCCTCGATGGTTCCTATCTAACAACCCTTCTATTACCATTTTCAGTTATCTCCTCCACTTTTTATGACTGGAAGATGATTCCTTTCTAATCCTATTTTTTTTGATATTTCTTCTTTCAATTCTCCAACGATAGTTCCTGAATCCATAATGTGAGGAAACCACTCATTTTCGAATTTAAATGCTTCGATTATCTCAGAACTCCATTCTCACGTTCGCGACCTAACGCACCAGAACGTGATAAACTTAATGATTTTCGAATGGATGTCCTGGCAGGACGATTAATAAAAGAGATGGTTAAAAGAAAAAGTATAGACC
>CBDULE010000059.1:0-7681 GCA_965367995.1 uncultured archaeon
ATATCAAACATAAAATTTCAATTTTAAAAATTGAAGACAGAGTGTTATCACTCTTTAATGAACTAAATGAGGTTGAGGAATTTGAAATAATTGATCAGAGAAACTTCATCGCGTTGACACTAAATTTTTCTATAATTCCTTGTCTTTTAAAAAGGAATAATAATTTGTATGCTATAATATCGCTTGACGATCAACCATTACTGATCTTAACGAAAAAAGCAATCACTAGAAATTATTTATTAGTGAATACCTTAGACTTAGTTGTTGAGGAAATTGATGAGTTTCCTAAAGGAAAAATGATAAACCATAAATTATTTGCTGTAAGCGCGTTTAACGCAGTTCGTTGGAAGAATCATAATGCTTTAAAATATTAGAGATATTTGATTAAGAATGCTTAAGCGTACATTCATAACTATCGGTAGATGAAGAAACTAACCTGCTCTGATTGAATAATGATGAGCGTGCACCACTCGGATTAAAAGCCTAATAATTTAAAATAATACCAGTCATGTTAAAGAACCATAGCGATGATTGAAGCACCACCTGCTGATAATCATGATGAACCTGCCGTAGCAAAGAGCTAAGTTAAAGTTGGTTAAAATGGATGTTGAAAAAATTCTTTCTGCGATTCTTTCAAAGGATAATGAACTATTGTCCAAAATAAGATTTCTCCTTTGGGTTAACTTTTGGGGGCCAAAAACAAGCATGAGAGAATTAATACTTTACGAAATTTATCCCGGAGATAGCATAATGGCTCTTTTGGGATTTAAATTAGAAATATCAGCTATAGAATTACTTTCTAGTTTAGTAGCAATTGAAACCAGTAAAGATTATTTTGTTTCAATAAAAAGTGCCTCTAAGGAGCATTGGGAGTCATTTTTAAGACTTGTAGCTAAGAGAGAGAAGCCGAGAGTTATAGTTGATAAAGCTTTTAGAGAAAATCTTGGACTGCCTTCTGAGCTGATAAACTTTGAAATTCTTGTTCTTGATGCTTTTCTATCTTAAAAATTTAGAAAAATGTTAGGAGACACATCTTCTTAAGGTAAAAAGCCAAATAAAAATCCTTGATTGGTAAAAATATTTGTTGTGATAACGTTGTCATCGGTGAAAAAAGTGACGGACTTAATGAAAATGCGAGGTAGTAAAGTTAGAGAAAGCATACAAAGAGAGCTAAGTAAGATTATTAAGAAAGGTGCAAAAGGAGTTGTTATGGTTAATCCCGATGGATTTATCTTTTTATCCGCAGGGGAGATAAGACCCCTTGATGAGGCTCTAGCCGCATATATGATGGTTTTGTTTCCTAGAGCAAGAAAAGAAATGAAAAGAATACTTAAATCTTCATTAGGAGCTTTGCTTCAAAGAGATGCTGAAATTTTAGATTTGCTCGGGCATATCTCTCTTACCTTTTCCGATCAAAAATACATAGGTGTTTATGCTGAGGATTATGCTATATTAGCAAGCGTTGGTGAAAATGCCGATCCTCAGGAATTAAGAACAGCATTAGCTAGAGCGATTATTGAAATTATAGGAGAGCTAAGGATACTAAGAGAACTCACTATGCCTAAGAGATTAAGAGAGGCAGAGATGGAGGAATATCCAGAAGTTATAGCGCCTACTGCAGTCGTTCCCACACCTACTGCGGAAGTATCCACAGAAGAGCGGGAAAAAGTTAGGTCTCCTTCTGATGTTTATAAAAACATCAAGAGGATTATTCTCGATATCCGTCGCGATCTTAGAAAGAAAGGTAGTTGGGACGTTGTTCTTCTTGGCTTGGAGAGGATGATGGTTCAACTTACGATCTTAGTTAATAATTTTCCACAGTATGGAGAGCATCCCGCGATAAGATCTATAATGAATTGGATTTCTACAACATCAGATAGAATACGGAGAGGAATAGCTATTAAAGGGCAAAAGACAGTGACGGAAACGCAAAGAGAAAAACTAGAGAAAAGTTTAATTCAGATTTTAAATTATTTGAGAAAGCTTCTTCATTTAGGAGAAAAATGATTCTTCGCCTCCTTTTAACTTTTCTTCCATTTCTAAAAACTTTTGAATTCTCCTCTGCTCATACAGCCAATCATAAACGGTGGCATGACGCGCTCCTCTAATCAATTTCATTATAGCTTCTTCTGCTAACATTATATCGCTCCATCGTCCAATTATCGCTACTTCTTTATCACTGACAGAAATCTTTGTATCGGTTGTCTCTTCTATAATTCTCCTAGCTTTCCCCTTCTCGCCAATGATCCTTCCCTTAATTCTTATAAGATCCTTTTTGTTTCTTGCATATCTGCTTAAATCTATAATCCGAAGATTATAGTCTTCCTTAAGAAGTAAAAAGGCTTTTTCAGGGGAGAAACCTAATCCTATCGCTTTAATTATTAGTTCAGCTTTAAGCACATTATCCGCATTATCAGGATTAGCTTCAATTGTTATCACGCCTGAGCTACTTATTTTTAACTTAACATTAAGAGTGTTTTCTATCCGTTTCTTTATTTCTCCTCCTTTTCCAATAACTACTCCTAACCTATCTAAAGGTACTCTAAGCCTCTTATAAATTTTCTCGGACATGATTTCACCTTTAACTATTTTCAACGGTCATTCTAGATATAATGTTAAAGTAAAGGGAAAGATATATCATAAGTCGAATTTGAGGTGGTAATTCTATACTCTCTATTAATGTATGAATTATTTGAATTGATACTGCTACACTAGCTATGTAAATATGAAAATTAGGAATTAATGAGATTATGAAAAGTAAGATGAAGGCATATTCTAAATTTTTTGGAATGTCACCAAGTGAAAGATAAGAGTAGTCCATGATGAGGAGAATCATAAATGCGTTAAGCATTGTTACGTACATCTTTCTAAAAAGCCTTGATGTCATTTCTTACACTTTCATATTTCCTTATTCTAAAAAACCGTCTACATATTTAAATGGGCTAAATGTTTCTGGTAGAGAATTACTAAATGCAATGATCATGACACCCATATTTTTCCTAAGCTTCTTCATATAGATCCTCAGATCAACAAAGTATTCCCATATTTTTCCTAATGCTGGGATGACCCCTTCTGCATACCACAATTCATCAAATATAAGATTATCATCTGAAAATGATGAACGAATAATTGAACGCATCTGATTTGTAACTAAAATAGTGGAGAATCGTGAATGCTTTCTTAATTCCATACCTAAGCCTATTAAATTGCCCATATATTCCTTGAAACCAATCTCATCAAGAGGCTCTTTAAATAAGCTAGAAACAGAATCTATTAAAATTAGCTCGTATTTTCCTAAGTTTTTCTCCAATATTTTTATAACTCTCTCAACCGATTCTGGAGCACTAACTATTAGGATTCTTTTGAGAACGTTTTTCAATAATAAATCTCTATTAAACTTTCTCAGTATTTTATGAATTAATTCGGGGTGAAAACTTAAGTCAACATCAAAAAATAATGCCCTTGCTTTAGGGTTATGTAGAAGAAAATAAGTTAAAAATTGGTGAGAGAATATCGTTTTTCCACTTGCAGCTTTACCGCATATCTCAATTATAGAATTTTTGGGTAATCCACCTAATCTATCTAAACCCTTAATTCCAGTCATTAAAACCATTGACCAGTCCCTTATATTTCATAAAAACCTTCAGCTTCTCTATCCTCCTTGCTTTCTTCCTCTATTTCCTCAAGCAAGTCTCTAGACACATATATATCTGCGTTCGCTCTCAAAGCTATAACAATTGCATGAGAAGGAATCATTTGAAACTTAACTGGATGATCGAAACCTTCTGGAAGAAGCTCTATTTCAGCAACAAATACGTTTAAATCGGGTATTAAATCCACAATTTTAACATTTTTTACATCAGCAATCTCAGTCACTAATTGCGATAAAGTAAGCCTAGGGTCAATGCTATCGAAGGAATGACCCTTTTTCTTCTTCTCTAACAGATCCCATATCTCAAGAGCGATATGGACGGGTATCCCACTCATTCTGAATATTTTACCATCCTCCAATAAGAATTCAAGTATTGGTTTAGAAGCGCTTGCTAGAAGCGCAGGGTTAATTAAGCGAGGATCTAACATGGGAGGTACAGGAACATACGTCAATGGGAATAAAGGTCTTATTTTAATTACTTTGAGATATTCTTTTCCTTCCTCAACTAACACCAAGCTTGGAAGCCTCCAATCATAATTTGTTTTCGATTAGATGGAAACTATTTTATGCCTCCATCATCTCTACCAAATTCAGGAGGATTTAAACTAAAGAATAATGGTCTTTAGCTACCATCCCTATTTAAAACTTGCTAAGTATTTTTTCTAAGTAAAATTGAATTCGACATGCTGCTCATTCTTTATGAATTGGTTTCTTCAACGATTGAGTAATAATCTCCATAAGTTGTTCCTTATTTTTTGGTTGCCTTAACCAAAATAAAATAACCCTTCCTCCCTTAGATTTAGCATATATTTTTCTAACCTTATCAATAGCCTCTGGATACGTCTTTGCTTTTAATCCTAATAATTTCCATCGCCCCGAACCTAATGCTGTTCTTATATTAGGATAAATCTCAACTTTCCAGATCTCTCTTACAATTGTTTTTGATCCCCATTTGATGAGGGCAGCCACCGGCTCCTTACTCTTCATGACTTTTTCAGCAATCTTTAACCATTTTTCACCTATTCGAAGTTCAATTTTCTTCTCTTTCTTAAGAATAGCATCAAAAAACTCCTTTCTAACATGGAAAATTACAATCAACATTTTTCCCTCTCAGTCACTTATTTCTTAATCTTAAGAATTACCTTCTTTAGATGCGGTTTTGTTTCACACTTAAAACCATCGATTTTATTTAAGAGATAAAGTCTTCTTTCACTTGGCTGGAATACCCAGAAGGAATCTCCATACTCTAACAGTAATAATGGTCCTCTATTCGATACAACTTCACCTTTAACTCCCAATGGCTCCTTTTCAAAAACCCTTCTTAATTCTTTTATTGGAAGAAGCTCAATCCAGCTAGGTAATTCTGTAGCGAAATGTTTTGTCGGAATGTACAAAATTGGATTTGTTAACCTTTCATAAACTCCATAACTCTTGAGCTTTAATTCTTCATACATTCTTGGCAAAAATTCAATCAATGCGGTTGATTCTTTATTTGGATTCCAGTATCCTTGAGAGATAACATCTGCCCAAACCTTTCTGCCAACTGGACTCATATATACTCTCTTAAATGCCTTAGCCAACTCGGCTTCAACTAATAACGCATCTCTCCTATAGATGAAATCCGTTAATATTGCAAAAGGTGATGCTTGAGAAAGCGGTCTAAGTAAAGAATTACTAACACCGACTTTAAATGCAATTCCATGCTTGCTATGAATGAATGTTCTAAGATAAACAAACGCTTTGCCACAACCATAAGGATATAAATTGCATTTCATACAGCTCTTGTATGTTGTAGCGGGACAGCTTAATTCGACGGTTGGAAGCATATGTTTTGAGCGTACAATGTCTATCCAATTAATTAAGGATGGATCAAAATTTTGAATTGGATATAAGCTAGAACCATTAATTTTCTCGAAAACTAAAAAACAGTTGAATAAGTTTCTTCCCTGTTCGACGTATGTTAATGTTAAGAAATACTTTGCCATATTAAATCTCAACATTTAGGCCTCCTTGCTAAAATCAAATTTTAAATTCATCATCCTAATTATTTTCTCAAAACGAAATTAGTTAATTAAGATGGTGATGCAATATGACAAGCGAGCTTCCATTCTCTAAAATAAAACCAATGACTCCAGGACAGCAGAAATTAGTAAAAGCTCTAAAAGATGAAACAAAAGAAATTGTTGGTGTATTCGGTCCAACGGGTACTGGCAAATCACTTTTAGTTTCGGCTTACGCGATATCAAAAGTCCTTTCTGGAGACTACAAGAAATTTGTTTTATGTAGGCCCCTTGTGGATATCGTTACTAAAAAGGAATTGAGTACAGCTGATCTGGGTGATCAATTTATTGAGATTGCTAAACAATATCTCTATGACATACTTGCTGGTCTTATAGATACAACATTGATTGAGGATATGATTAAAAGAGGGAATCTGGTTATAGCCGATCCTCATTATCTAAGAGGAAGAACTTTCGATGACTCTATAATATTTCTCGATGACGCTCAAAATATCCCACCAGAGAGTGCTGGAGAGCTGCTCATGAGAGTGGGTACTAATAGTAAATTTATTGTTGCAGGGGATCCCGTTTTTCAGAAAGATTTACCGATAGAGCCAGATGGTGCAACCTTAATAAGAGAAGTTCTCCTCGGAGAAGTCGATGCTGTAGTAGTTGATCTAGGACTAAAAGATATTGTAAGACCTGGTGCCAGAAGAGGGGCTAGGATCTTACTCGAAATGAGGATGAGAAAGAGACCTCTTTCAGAGGCGGAGGCTGAGATACTCTCTGTGATGAAGAGTATAGCACCTGATGCTGATATTCTTACTGTGGTTGATATAAGAGACCTTAAAGAGAAGTATCAATTTAAAGTAGAATTACCTGACATACTAGCGATTGTTAAGAAAGGAACAATTGGTCGCCTAATTGGTAGAAGAGGAGAAAAAATTTCAAAGATAGAAGAAGAGGCTAATGCTAGAATTAGAGCGATAGAGCTTGGTTTAGAGTTTGAACCATTATTCTTCGCAACCCATCCTCTCAAAACTAAAGTTGAGAGAGGCATAATTGACATGGACCTTGCAGGTCCAAGCGTTGTTGTCAGAATTTCAGAAAGAGTTGCAGGACCTTATTTCGGACCGAAAGGTTCTCACATAAGGTTTGTAGATGAAATCTTTAAGAGAGTTCTCGGAATCGGTATAAGAACAGAGGTTGTCTCATAGAGATCTTATACATTTATTTCTATTTCTACAGAATCCCCGTCTTTCAGATTAAATTTCTCTCGTAATCTCTCATCAGCAACAACTTCGATGACATTTTTTCGATGAACGCTCATCTTTGGTCTTATAATTACAACAGTTTTGTTGCACATTTTACCAAGAGCGTAGAAAATGGGTGAATACTTCTTATCTGGCGGATTGTATCTCTCTTTAAGAAAAGAGGTAACCTCTACACCATCGTTCAGCTCGATGTTAAGAGTTCCCGGAAATGGTTCTTTTCCTAATAATTTCTTAAAGAATTTCCTATAGACATCTAGTGAAACATAATATGCTCCCTTCTTTACTCCTGAAACAACTTTCCCCTTAATTTTTATTATTCCCATTCAATCGCTTCCTCTCTCAAGCTTCTCATTAATTTCTATGTACTCTTTCAGCTTTATTAATAGTAAAGTTAAGAGTTCATCTTTCTCAATAATTGACTTTAGCTCTCCAGAAGTTCTTAAATTTTCTTCAACTCCTAAATTTATTTCTTCACTTAACTGTATTATGTGACCCACACTCTGTACGATGTCAAAGGATATTTCAAGAGAATAATTACCATTCTGAACTATTAAGTATGCTTTTAATGGAGGAAATTTTAATAATATGGACTTAACGATTCCTATTCTTTTCGCTTGTGAATCATAGACCTCCTTCCCTATGAGAACACCTTTATAACTTTTTTCGGTTAATTCAACAGTTATCATTCCAGACACAGAAGTTAATCTATCACATACGCTTTAAGCAGTAACTCAAACAAATAAAAATATAATATC
>CBDULE010000060.1:0-7670 GCA_965367995.1 uncultured archaeon
GTTGAATAAAAAGAGACCTTAAAATGTTACATAATAATTTAGTTTTTAATGAAAGCTTAGCTTTTTGAATTAATTGAGGAGATTCTTTGAACTTGAAAAGAAAGACAATCGACGTAAAAAAAGGAAATAGATGGAGGGAATTAAATATCGTTAAGAAAGGTATTAAGAAGATGACTACCGAAGATGCAGAAGAACTTGAAAAATTTCTTGAAGAAATTAGAGTAAAAATTATCCCTCCAAAAAAGCTATTCTTCCTATTTGAGACAAAGGATTATTTATTACCAGAGGAGGTTAGGGTCTCCTTAGATATTATGGATGAACTCAAATTCATTACTTTATGGTTTAGGTTTCCTTATGATACACGTCCAGGAGATGGTCCAGAATATGAGCCTATTACCTTTGTTTTAATGGGAGAAGAAATTATAGAGATTCAAACTAGAGTTCATTGGAGAATCGTTCATATAAATGCAGAAGCGATATATTCTGATGAAGAAGCTTTTTTGTTTGCTTCATTCGCTTCTCAAGGTCATACTCCTCTATTGGCTTTGAAAGTAAAATATGCTGATAAGAAGTATTTTGGGTATCTTGATGATGAAAGGGGAGACAAGGTAGTACTATTGAAGAAGTTTGGAATTCTTCGGGATAGATTGTACATGATATGGCTTAAGAGTAAGATGATAAAATTTACTAAGGAATTTCATAAGAAAAGAAATCTATTGCCAATGGTAGATCTATTTGAGCTTCCTCTTATTCTTGACGCTTATCCATTAAAAATAAAGAGAGATCCAATGCTCAAGCCTTGGTTCTCAAAGCCAGTATTCCTGTGATATTTACGACCTGGATTATGAGCATTAACGTTATATTTGTTTTTGCTCCTTTAAATATATAAGCTACATTTATGTTTCGCTTGGTAATATCTCATGGCATTCGAAGGCAAAGAATTCGATGAGGAAATTTTGAGAAAAATAGAGTTTAGAAGAACTTATCCAGAATTAATCGCCCAATTAATAGAAAGAGCTGATGAAAAATCAGCCACCCTCTTCTCCTACTTTAAGGAACTTAAGAAAAACCTCGATTTAAAATTCTTTGAAATTAAGAAAAGCATAGAGATGTTAGATTCGCTAGAGAATGTTTCTCAAATCCCTATTGCAGGAATAGATGGAAGTAATGTCCTAGTTAAGGGTCTTGGGAGAAAGTATTTCGTTGTTTACGGGATATCTATTGTGCTCTTCAAAAAGGGTATAGAAAGCATAAAGAAGCCAGAAATAAAAATCTTTCTAGATATCGATGACTTTGATGAAATTTTAGATATTTCCCCGGAACTTTGGGCAACGGTTAGGATGATGAGAGGGGAGACAAAGGCTATAGCAGAGGCTACGAAAATTCTTGGAAGTGGTTATATATTTCTTGACGGGCCTATAATAGACCCTCCAAACTATGATGAAGAGAGCTATGTTGATTATCGTGCAACTGTATTAGCTCAAGCAATTAAGAAAGGCTTTAACATAATTGGTATTGTTAAAAGGTATAAGTCTAAGCTATTTGTAAGAGCAAGCAATTTAGAACCTCACTCCGATAGGGATGCAATCCCTCTCTTCTTTAGTAAGATTAGAAAAGAAGGATATGCTGGACCAATCTATACAAGACCTTTAAGCCTAGTTAATGATGATATAGTTCCAAAGTTTGTCCTCTATAAATATCTCGATAAGCTTCTAGACCTTGGAATCGATTATCAGGTTTTTGCTTCATATGTCCAAGCGAATCAATATGCTAGGCCAATAAAAGTTGAATTCTTTGCTGAAGATGAGGAAGATGCTTTATCCGAAGTTAAGAGGATAGTTAGCTTGATATCTATTTACACGTATCCAAAAATGAAGATTCCTCTTCCTGTATTATTGGCTCATAAAACAAGCTTAATAAGAAAGAGAGTAGCGCTTTCCGTTATAAGAGAAATACTTACGAGACTTGTTTTCTTCTCAACAAATGACCCTATGCTAACAGAAGCTATTGTTGATTTAATAACAACGGAAGGTGAGTGAATTGCCAAAACAGATAGGTGTAATATTATCGGGATCTACAACAATCTCAGCACCATGTCAACTTCTAGAAGATGCTGAAAGGGAAGTTAGAGAAGGCATGTTTGTAATAATAAAAACAAAATTAGCTAAGAATGAGGTAAAAATTTTAGGGAGAGTTACGAATTTGAGAGCATATAACGAGTTCTTTGAAGAGGGAGATGTATGGAGTGAAGCTAGAAGAAAAGGTAAAATTATTCCTGAGGAGATAGCTAGGAGATATGTAACCTGTGATATAGAACTTTTGGGAACCTTACCTAGACTTGACGATGTTAAAATTCCTCCAAGTCCTGGTGATCAGGTATTTCTCCTAGAGAACTCTGAGGAAATTTTTAGGGAAATTAAGAGGAAAGGAGAAATATATATTAATTTTGGAACGCTTTATGGTTATGAAAAAGCTCCTGTTCCTTTAACGATTGAAGCTATTCCTATGCATATTGGAGTTATTGGAGTAACTGGTAGTGGTAAATCTTATACAGTCGGATATTTACTTGAAAAATTAGGTAATATAAAAACGGAGAAGGGAATTTTTGGCTTTCCAGCAATAATTATCGATGCTAATGGGGATTACCTGGATTATTATTTTGAGAGTTTGGAGGGCAAGTATAGGTCTGGATATACTGAAATAATTAGGCTTGTTTTTCCAGAATCCCTCGCTGCAAAGGAAGATAAAAATGCTAGGAAAATCAAGCTCGATATGAATTTATTGGAGCCTAGAGAATTAGCAGAGCTAATTATGGACTTCTATAAGGGTGCTGAGCAAGGATCCGAATTAGCAATAACACTATTAGAGAATATTTTTGAGGAGCTTAAATATGAAGGAGCAGATATGAACCTTATGCTCTCTGACCCTGATTTTTATAGGAGCAGAATAATTAACAGAATAGATAGTATTCCTAGAGAGATAGCGCATTCTGCAACTAAGGGAGCTGCTAGAAGAGCACTTGATAATTTCGTAAAAGAACTCAGGAATAATAGATTATTTGCAATTGAAAGTCTTAAAGCAGTTGATTATTCATTTATCGACGAGATTACTGAATACTATAAGTTAGCGATTTTTGACTACTCAACAGATGGTGCTACTGGAATATCAGTAAAGCTAAAGCAACTGGTTGTAGCATATCTTTCAATCATACTGTACAAGAGATTCGTTGATTATAAGATGGGAAGAGCAGGAGGAGGTGGAACTAGATATGCCCTATTCATTATAGAGGAAGCACAGTATTATTGTCCAAATCTGAAGGTTTATCCAGTAGGCTCTAGTGTTGCAAGAAAATATTTATCTCTCATAGCTACACAGGGAAGAAAATTTGGGCTTAGCCTCCTTTTAATAACTCAGAGACCCCTATTTGTTGATCCCATAGTACTATCTATGCTTAATACTTTCATAATACATAGAGTATCTCCAGAAGATTTAGGGTATTTAAATAGGATTTTAGGAGGTCTTCCAAAGGTATTTAAGGACAGGCTAACAAATTTAGAGACGGGAGTAGCTGTAATAACTGGGCAGATGCTTCCAGTATCTTTTCCAATTCTTGTCAGAATACCGGGAGAGAGGAAAGTTAAGCCTAAGATCGGTGCAACCAATGTGAGTAATTTCTTCAGGAGGTGAAAATTCTGAAGTGCGTAAGAGCCTGGGTTAGAGAATTTCCCTCTATTACTGGACAAGATGCTTTCGAGCTTAAGAAGTATGTTGTTCTAGATTACTGGAGGGAAATTGAGAAGAAATATGAGGAATTTATTAACTATGCTGAAAGTGCTAAAGAGCCGATAATTCTCCCTGTAATTGGGGAATGGGGTGTTGGAAAAACATCAAGCTTCAAGTCTATCTTAATCCCACTCCTAGAAAAGAAGGGATATGCTGGAGTAAAAATAAAGGCAAAAAACTTCTTTAATTACTTCAAAAAATTCGTTAAATTGGGTGCAATGAATATAGAGGAAGCAATAGTTAGAGCGTTGATTGTGGCTATTTTT
This sequence comes from uncultured archaeon, assembly GCA_965367995.1. Taxonomy (GTDB): domain Archaea; phylum Asgardarchaeota; class Njordarchaeia; order Njordarchaeales; family Njordarchaeaceae; genus Njordarchaeum. Next base: position 4,050 of record CBDULE010000060.1, read on the forward strand.
AAGACATATAATATACCCTTCAGCGAAGATGAAAGCACCATTGAAATGTTAAGGAAAGTATTTGCTGAGTTTAAAACTGATAAGATATTCATCTATATCGATGAATTTGAAGATATAGTAGAGGTTGAAAAAGCTAGTCTAATTTTGGATGGAATGGCTTCTCTAGTAAGTGGTGAATATAGTCCTTTATCAGCAAAAGGAGAATTTAGAGGAAGAATTCACCTAATATTATCCTTAACGCCTCAGGCATATAGCAGGATAAGCTCTGAAGTTAAGGAGACCTTCGGTAGAATAAGGAGAAGGATGAAGGGTGAAATAGAACTCCGTCCTGTTACCAGAGAGGAAGCTTATGAGTTTGCCCTTGGATACTTTAGGTACATCTATAATGGAGAACCAGAAGAATTACCATTGGCCTCTGAGAGCATAATAGATACATTGTATAAAGCTAGTAATGGAAATCTTGGCTACATGACTCAATTCTTTAATTCAATTTTAAGTAGGACTAAGTCTCATAAATGCGATGGGGGTTATACCCCAATAGATGCTGAAGAAATAATAAGTTCATTAGGGAAAGAGAAAATTGTAGAGATGGGAATAGAGAGGGAAGTTATTAGGATCGATAGGATTGAAAGGCTTTATGATAGGATTTTATCAAAGCAATCAGAATCAAAAGGAGAAATTAGAAAGGTTCTTTACTCCCTTGCTATATCTCCCTATCCTATAACTATAGAGCAACTAAAATCTTTAACTGGTCTTTCTTGGGATTACATTCATTCTGGTCTGCTAAAGATAGAATATAGTTTAACTGAGTATAGAAAGCCTATTCTCAAATTTATTGTATCTTCAGAGACTGATGTTAAAAAGGCATTGTCTCAGGATATTATAAAGAGCATTGCAGATGAATTCGGTATTGATAAGGAAAAGGTTGAAGATGATGTAGATCGAGTTTTAAGGCATCTTAGAATATTTAGGTTTGAAGCAGGAAGACTTAATAGATATATTGCGATTCCAGCTGATGAAATTGTCGAAGAGGAAGTAGCTGAAGAAATTTGGGAGAGGGAGGGTGCTCCAGATAAGCCTGAGATAATAATTATTCTATCTAAGTTGAGGGAAATTGGTAAAGGAATTAGTGTAAAGACTAGAGCCTACAAATTTCCAGATGCCATAATAAACACGATTTTTCCACCTAGATGTCTTATATGCTCAGCATCAAAATCAATTCATGAGGGTTATAAAATTTGGAGGGAAACAATAAATGAGATATCTAGTGGAGAAATCGACCCAATAAATCTTGGTGAATCGTTGATATCATTAATAATTCCTGAATTTTTAACATCACCAGGGGATTATAGAGCAGGAGTTAAAGGTATTTACAAGAAGATCTTTACAATAAGGGATAAGTCATGGCGACTCAAATTCCTCGCTGTAGGAGCGTTGAATAGATCATTGCTCAGAGAGGATGAGTTCATTAATTCTTTTAGAAGTCTCCTTCTAAATGTTCCTTTAGTCATTCTTTTTACGAAAAGAGAGCTTGTTAAAGATGCTGAAAGATTATCCAGAAGGATTAAGGAGGCCTTCATTAAGGTAATTCCTATAGGTTTACAAGAAATGGCAATTCTTCACGGTCTCAGAAAATTAAAGGATGGAGGTTTATTAAGGGAGCTTGAAGCTAAAAGATTAATACTTATGACCAGAGAAATGCTGAAATTCAATATCAAGGAATTTTTAGAGGAGATGATGGGAGAATTAAACAATAGAGGAATAATCCTAAGATTTCCTGAATGGCCGTCAACTAGAAAAGTATCTGATTTGCCTAGCGTATATGATTACTATCTGGTGTATCCATATGGAAGGATTGATAGAAGTAAAATGTTCAAATGGATTGAAGAGAATATAAAGAAGAGGAAGATTTTTGGTATTAAGAGGAAGGACTATCCTTGTGGAGTTGATATTGAGACTCAGAACGAGCTTGAAACATATGAAGACAAATTAAGGCATGAAGGTTTTCTCAAAAAGGATGTAGAAGGCTTTATTCTCATCTCTAATAATAAGATCGAGATTAGGTTACTTAATTTAATTAAAGAGAAAGGTAGTGTTCCCATCAAATACCTCCTAAATAAATTTGTGAGTATAGCAACAAGCGAAAGCGAAATAATAGATATGCTCAATTTATATCTAGAAACCCTAAGAAGAAAGGGATATATTGAGGAATATAGTGGAATCATTAAATATTTAGAATTTGAGGAATTAGAAAAGAAAGCTAGAAAAATGTTTGAAGCTTTATGGAAAGAGTATGAGCAATTAGGGGATGGGAGAAAATTTGATATGATTCTTGTTGCTAAAAAAAGAGCCTATAACTTCTTCTCAGTTAATCAAGTGATCCATACTTTAAGAGAACTGATGATAGGAGCGAACACGTCAAATAATTTGGATAGGAGAAGAGTGCTTAAAAGTCTTATAAGGCTTTCAGAGCATTTTGTTAAATTGTATTTAAATCTAGTTTTGGAGAGTTATAGAAGGTCTAGAGAGCTTAGGAGAATGATAGAAGCTAGAAAAAATGAAATTAATGACTTTATACATCAACTTGTGGAGTATTTAAGAGAGTTTGGAATAGAAGCGATTGAAGATGATATAGAAGAATACGATAGGGTAAAGAACTTAATAAACGAGTTTTATGATATATGGAATTCTCCAGCAGATGTTAATGATGAGAGTTTCTTATTTAAGCATAAAGTGCTTGTTAGGGGAGAGGAACTCTATGCTCAAGGCTCTAAGTTGAACTTGGATAGGTATGTGAAGCTTAACATAGCTGGCCGTGATTTATACATAATTCAACATTTCTTCTTTACAAGAATCGAAAATGCTAAGAGGGTTAAAGGCTTTGAAAAAGCTTACTTTTTAAATCCGAAATATTATCTACTTAAGGAGAAGTACGGAGATGTAGAAGCAATATACTCTGAGATGAGAGATGCTCTAAAGAAGGTTAAAGATTACACAAAGAAAATCGAGAAGCTAATTAATGAGAAAAGAGTGCTTGAGAGGACTTTAGAGGAAAAATTCGAAAACAAAATTGATTTAGTCATTAAGCATTATGGAAGAGAGCAAATAGTTATTAAACATGAGAAGATCAAGCTGAGAGAGCTTATCGCCCATATAGAAAGCATATATTCCGAAGTGAAAGACCTTATAAGAAAAATTGAAAAAGCTAAAAAGATGCTAGCAATCGTAGATGAGGACTTCTATAGCAGGCTAAAGCTAATCGATCCTCTCATTAAAAATATTTCTGAGGACAATATCCCAAAAGATATCCTTCTATACTACGGTATAAAGAATGTGGAGGAGATAAAAGAGGCTGCTAATCGTGCCAATGAGATTTTAAATAAACTTAAAGAAGCTAGTAGAATAAGTCTTGAAGACCTTTTAGAAGAATTAGAAAGACTAGAAGAAATCAATAATTTATTGCCGAGAAAAGAGGATATCTTATCAATCCTTAAAAAAGTTCAAGCTTTAAGAGATGAAATCATTAGAAAAGTGAATGAATGGATGTATAACCTGTCTCTTATACACATCTCCGAGCCCACGAGACCTCTCTACATCTCGTATGCCGTCTTCTGCTTGAAA
>CBDULE010000061.1:0-7666 GCA_965367995.1 uncultured archaeon
CAATAGAGATTTCGAACTAAACTCTAGAGAAGGATATTTTGATAAACCGATAATATGCCGAATAATTCTTCATCAAGTTTCATCTCAATAATAAAAAATAATTATAAAAAAATAACCCTATAGTTGCATTAAAATTTTATATAGAAGAGGCATACACTGCCCTAGGTAACTCAGTATGGACCTCTCTCCCGTATATCATGCAATAATAAAGAAAGAGTTTGAAAAAGCTTGTTCGCCATACCCATTAGGAGGAGATTGGTATCAACTGGTTAATTTGAAGAGCTATCTAACGGCGAAGGAAATTATCAAAATTATCACAGAATCTTGCAAGACGCTAAAAAGTAATTGCTCTCCTAAAGAAGTTGATGAATTATTTAGAGAACTTCTCAGAAAAGGTTTATTAGTTAAAGTAGGAAAAACGGGAGGTGGGGAAGAAGCATACAGAACACTTCACTTTGATATCGCAGTTAGAGCAGCTGATATCCGAACATATTATTGGGGAAAAATCTACGTTACTGGATCATGGGTGTTATTAGACGAAATTGACTATATTTCTGACAATGATAGGAAATTTCACATATATCTTGCTAAAGACAAATCTCTAGGAATACCTGATTATCTGAACAATGATGAAGAGAAGTTTGTAAAAATATGTTTTAGAGACATCAAGAGATTCTTTGAAGATAGCTCTGAGGCTTTTAAACATACAATCAATGCTTTCAATACTTACTTTAAGGAATCTTCAAGGAAAGTATTCGGATTTGATGGATATCAATTAGCAGCGATACGAAGGATTCTTTACTACTTTAAAGACAAGGATGTATTCATTATATCTGCCCCTACAGGGGCTGGAAAAACAGAGATATTTCTATTCGTAGCTATGGCAGTAGCATTAAAGTCCAGGGAGTATTTAGAAAAAGAACCGTTAGTTATCATCATATATCCCCGAAAAGCTCTAGAAGTTGATCAAGCGCAAAGATTTATAGATATATTACATAATCTGAACGAATCTCTAGCAAATGATAGAAAATTAATTCTAGCATTAGATGATGGTGGTGTAAGGGAATTAGAAAATGAATTAGAGAATAAAAGTGAAGTATTTTTCCGAGGATTAAGATGTCCGATTGATGGTTCTAGACTAAAAATGCGAAAAGATGGTAAAATTTCTTGTGAAAGGAACAATCATGAATTTAATTGGATTCTTTCCCATCACGATCTAATAAAAGAAAGAGCTAGTCGTATCAACATATTAATAACAAATCCTTGGACTTTAGAGTATAGGTTAAAGGAATCAATTTCTTACGGTAGAAGATTTCCAGCAAAAGAATTTGAAAGAACAGTAATGATTATTATCGATGAAGCTCATGAGTTCAGAGGGCTTCTTGGGGGAGCATTTAAATATGACCTACGAACCCTTTGTTGGATTGCTCGTAAAAACAGACCTAAAATAGTTTTATCCTCGGCCACAATACCATACGCTGAAGAATTTGCTAAAAGATTGACAGGTTTTGATCACATCGAACTCATCGATTACGAGACCTTATGGAAGGAGTTATATCGAGATTTCAAAATAAGAAGAAGCGGCAAGCGACTAATGATCTATCAGATAATTTCGATAAATCCAGAAGTATCCTATCAGACCTATATCCATGAATTAGATATTCTGCTTAACTCAATCTACTATTTCAGAAAAAAGAACCCAAACAATGTATTCTTGCCTCAAGCAATAGTATTTATCGATAACATAAAGGAACTTAGGAGGACCATAAAACAGTACAAAGAAGCCCTATCGTTAGGAGATCCCAAAGATCACCTCTCGAGAAAACTAGATCCTATACATAATACGTATGCTTATCATCATCTACTCGGTATTTATGAGGAGAAATTCAAAGAAATAGCACAGGATTTTCAAGCGGAAATGTCTTCCCTGGTAGATGAAGTAAATAGTGAAGTTCTCGAAGAAAAACGATCAAAGATTCAACATAAGCTTAAGGAAGGGGAAATAGCCACTGTGTACTCTACTTCTTCCCTAGAGCTAGGAGTCGATTATAAAAACGTATCATTTATAATTAATGCCGGAGTTCCCTCAGATACGATTAGCTTAATTCAACGAGTAGGACGTGGAGGAAGAAGTAATGATTGTCTTTTCGTTTCACACGGAATAATTGTAATGAAAAATGACCCGTTAGAAGTATACAATTTAATTAGAATCCTAAATTTCAAAAAACCAAGCGAGAAACTAGTAATATCCGATAATAATTTTGCAATAATAAGAAGAGCAATTATACATGCATTCCTGTCGTATCTAGCGCTAACTGACCAAAGGACATACGTATCAAAAGAATTGATAGAAAATCTAAAAGAATTCAAGGTCCTATCGGGAAAGATACTAAAATTGTTAGAGAATTATCAAAAAGGTTATGATAAAAAATTAACAGACTTCATTTCATTTGTTTTTAAGGATGTTCAAACAATCCTAAAAGACAGAATTAAGGAAATATTTGCTATTCTTAGGATAACGCGTGATATAAAAATAAGTGAAGTCAGAACATATAATCTTTACATTGAAGAAATAAATAGAATAAAGAGAGACGGAATTCTCCCCCTACTTCATGCGATAAAGTTTCTTGAACGTAGGTTTAATAAGTGTTACAGAAGATTAGATGATGGTATAAGGATAAAAAGCGAAAAACTGAGAGATAATGTTACAAAGAGCTTAAAAGATGCTAGAACAGTTTTAGGAGAGATTCAACGAAGAATTGATGATGTAACAAGGATCACGGTCATTAGTAATCCTCACCAAAAATTAAGAGATTTTATTCGAGAATACGAGAAAAAGCTGCGAGGAATTCGAAAACAATTACAAAATGCCTCGGATAATCTCTCTGATTTTGTGAATACCTTAGAAGAGAGAGGTATTAGCGCTGGCTGCTTTTCGGAGGTTAAAGAGAAATTTGAACATCTAATTAGAACCATTACAGAGCAGATACGACGTTCATCTAATATTGGGGTGAGAAAATGATTCATGAAGAAAGAATAAAAAAGGAAGTAATTAATATTATAACCGAAAATTTTGATATTAAGGAAGCAGGAAATGCTAAAGAAGAGCATATAAAGGCAAAGGAAGTGAGAACAAGTATTAGTCTCTTCGATGAACTAATTGGGCTTAAACTATTAGGTTCGCAAGCCTCAAGCCAGACTATTAAACTATACTGGCAGGATAGAAGAGATGATCTTAACCCTGAACTGCCTGTTCTCCAATTTTTCTATAGGTATCCTCCTTTTGAACCTCTGCAACTTCCATCCCTATTGGATGCCTCTGCAAGTGCGAAGAACGTTAATCAATTATTGAGCTTTATTCTAAGTGGTTCCTATGTATGGTTCATAAAGACCAGAGAGATCAAAGAATTTCATTGGAACAAAATTAGAGAGACTTCACTTCCTGCTCAAGATCTTCCCTTGGATGCTCACTCTCTGCTTTTGTTTGGAAGTGCTGAGGAAGTAGGAGCCAGAAAAATCAAGCTATTAGAGGTAATACCCATAGATCTATGTAAGACGGGAAAAAGATATCTATTATTTAAGAAAGATTATGAACCTCCATTATTACTGGTATATGGAACTAAGAAAATCAAGGATTATAAGGAAAGATTTGAGAAGATGTTTAAGAATAAAGTTTCTTCTACAGAAATTGAAAGATTAAGAAAAAAGATTAAGGAAGAATACCTTACAGAATATGAATCAGAAAGACGGACTAGAAAACGCGGAAGAGCATATGATCCTTTTAATTTAACATATGCTTGGGTATGTGAAAAAGGAATTGTTGTTTCGACAGATCCATGGGATCTAATATGTCCCGTTATCACACAGCATCGAACAAAGACATTTAAAGAGATTTTTGACTCTGTATCTTACTGTAAATACTGTAAAGGAAGGAGATATTGGAGAAGGAGAAGAATCTTTCCAAAGTTCTATGTCAATTATAAAGTAAGGATATATGAGTTAGAGCAAAAAATTAAGGATTTTGAGGAAGATTGGACAATAGACCCTATAATAAGTATTACTTTTATTCGGAAGTCCCATATAGATATTCTCATAAAGGCTCTAACCTCGTACATAGGGTATCGCCCCATTTATCTAAGATTGGAGAATGATATAGTTATAGAACTACCTTCAAGCAATGTTATTGTTTTTCTATTAGCACGAGAGTTCCTCAAGGAATTTATCACTAACTTAGTTTTTGTAACGAATCCAAAAGTAAAAATAGGAGAGATCAATGGTAAGGAGCTAAAAGTCAGCCTACTAGATATATTAAGTAGCAAGTATCTCTTGTACCGAAAATCAAGAGGAGGTAAAAAGCTATTTAAAACATTTCAACGATTAGACCAACTATCAACGCAAAGGCCTAAGATTATAATGAGATATCGCGAAAAATTCGTAAGGTTTCTCATCTATACGTTATTACACTCACTAGCTCATGAGATCTTCTCATTCATCGTAGCTCGATTAGAGATACCTCCAGATCTAATAACTTATACTTATACGCTAACAGAGAAGTACGCTGTTGTAGCTATCATAGAGAACGTAAAGTACGGGGATATCGGGCTTATTGAGCAATTCTTAAGTGAGTTCGGGAATATATATAGATTTATCAATGATTTTAGTGAGTACTTTTCCAAGAAATTTAAGAAGCATGAAGAGGAAAACAGTAATTTCTTAACCAGAGTCAAGGCGTCGTATAGTAGTAAAATCCACTATTTTATCGAAAAGATTAGTAAGGAGACAGAAATTCCAAAAGAAAAAATAAAGTGCATCTTAGACGAAGTACTCAGCGAATTCCGACAGTATTACCTCAGCCTCCTTAACCTATCGGAGAAAAATAGTAAATTATCGATTAATGGAGTTGTTATTGACACAACGATTTATAGGTATCATTTATTCTTGTCTCGCAAAATCGAAGAAATAATAAGGGAAGCTATAAAAACGTGTAATATCGAGGCTAGCTTGGCTAACAAAATTAAGGGCTTATTACTAAGAAGAGTAGAAGATATTCTATCTCACATAGGGTTATACTTCTGCCTTGATGGCTGTACTTCCTGCTTATTATTCGAAAGATATTGCCAAGAACACATTAGCCAGATATTGTCTACTAGCAAGTGGCTACTTAGATACTTTATCTACTATATTTTAAGTGAAAAAAAGTTTAAGGTTAAGGGATCAGATTTTTTTCTTAGCTTAGTTAAACTTGCTAAAAGGAGGATTTATATTCATTCACCATTTATATCAGATAAGGCTCTTGAATTGCTTCTTGAAAAAGTGAAAAAATCGCCCAATATTGAGATAATTCTCTCAATAAGAAAATCTGAGATTAAAAATATTAAGAAAAACTTTAGCTCAGTCCCGAATATAATAATCAAAGAAGCGGAACACCAAAAATTCCATGAAAAAGTCTATCTTATAGATGATGTCATGGTATTTACTAGCTGGAATTTTCAACCAGAATATACGCAAAATCAAACAAATGATGTAGAAATCGTCCTTGATACCGAGGAAATCCAGGAAAAAATGGAGATATACTTCTGAAAAATTTAAAGCCACACTAATTGATAGGGTGGATACATCATGATGCTTGAGAGCATCTCCGTAGACATTCTAAAAGCTGTAATTAATAAATCATTAGATGAGAAAGGGCGTAGAGATCCACTACATAGCTTGCATAGGTGGTGGTCCCGGCGTTTTTCCGCAATATATCGCTTTTTACTTGCCTCTTATTTGTTTGACGAGGAGTTTGCTATCTTAGAAGCACTCAGAAATCCAACTATCATGAGAGAAAAAGCTCGTAATAAGTTCTTCTTTGAACCATTTATGGGTGGGGGTACAGGATTAATCGAGGCAGCAATAGCTGGCTGGAATGTGATTGGTATCGATATAAATCCTATAGCTTATAAAGTTGTAGATACATCCTTAGATCTAGTGAGAGGCAAATTGAAGCCCGAATATTTTTCGAAAATCATTAGGGTACTCGATAAAGCGTTAAATACTCTTAATGAAATCTGGTTCTACAACGGTAAAATGGTCTCTTATACACTTATCTCAAGAGATCGCTTTCCTACCCATATATCCACAATCACTAAAAATAAAACTAAAAAAGCTATTGCTTTATGTCCAGAATGTTATTCAATTTTCGAAACTCCAATAGTAGATAGCAACATAACATGCCCTTACTGCGAACATGTATTCGAATTAAGCATCAAGCCAGTTATAGAAGTAGAGGGCTCTCTAGAAATAGATGGTGTATGGAAAGCCTTAGCTATAGAAGTTAGGGATCCCAGTAAGAAGTGGAAAAAAGAATGGATTAGTCTGCTATATGACAAAGACGCGGCACATTGGTTAAAGAAGGCAGTTCAAAAGGCCTATGAAATAGCCGAAGACGTAAAGATTGAGCTCTCTAATGTATGGTTTAAAAGACTCAGTAGCACTAAAAGGTTAGAAAAAATAGGAATCAAGAATGCCTCACAGTTATTCACCTACAGGCAGTTGGCTTCCTATAAAGTTTTCTTAGAAGAAGCTCTTAAAGTAATGTCGCGAAAGGAAATGAAATTTGTTCAATTAGCTATTAGCGAAAGTACTAAATCAGCTAGCATACTCGCTAAATGGCACCCTCCGATAGGCGAACCAGTTCCTGCTGTAGCATTAAAAGCTTATTGGGTACCTTATTATACAGTAGAAACTAACCCATTAGCTCATAAGCCTGGGACTCTGCATCCCCTAGCAAGGAATTCTCTTGCTTCTACTATTAGAAAACAAAAGCGGGCATACGATAAACTAGCACTCTACGGATTCAGCAATAACATAAATGTTAAAATTATGTTAGGAGATGCCATAAGAGTCCGATTTCCCTCCCGCTTCGATTTAGCAGTAGTTGATCCTCCATACATGGATATAATAGATAGCTATGCCTCATTATCATTCCTTCATTACCTTGCTTTTTATATGACAGAAAAAATATTAGGAATCAACTTTGTTAGAAAAAGAGACTTGGACGTAATAGATAAACGGGAAATTCCAAGAGACAGAGAAAAATATGGAAAATTTCTCGAACAAATATTAAAGAAGTTACAACTCTCCATGGATACACATTCTAGAATAATATTAATGTATAACAGACCGACACCCGAAGATTGGAGACCAGTAATAGAAGCAATCAAACAATCAGAGCTTAATATATCAGCAATTTATTGGGTACTAGGCGAAACTCCTGGAAAATTGGGAAGATCAAAACTGAGAGGAATATTTCTAATTATTCTTTCACAAGAAAAAAAGACATATCCAAGAATAGTCTTTCAGGAAGTTTTAATGTATACAAATAAATTTATTAAGCTAAACCTAAATGCAGAGCGAGCAGCGTTTGAAGCATTGAAGACCGCTCTTAACCTTTAATCGGGTTCTCATTTACACTAGGTTCTAGAATATACGTCTTAATCTTGGCTTTTTTAGCAATCTTTAGCAATCTAGGGGAATTATAATCTCCATAAGCTAACATCAATGATCTTTCCTTAAAAGTTTATGTAGTTATCTAGGGCCAGACCTAAATAATAGTGCGCAAAGTATACTAATAATTATTTAAAACTTGATCTCTCATATGAGATTTCCAGATAAACGAGAAAAC
>CBDULE010000062.1:0-7637 GCA_965367995.1 uncultured archaeon
TTCTTTTTGTTTATATACTTCTGTTTTTTTTTTTTTAATGATACGTCTACCACCGAGATCTACACCGTCTAATTCGTCGGCAGCGTCAGATGTGTATAAGAGACAGTTACAATGTGATATTACTATAGGAATTAATAAAAGTTTAACTGAACATCTCATCGTCATTAATTATGTTTTAATCAGAAATATCGTAAAACTTTTTTCAGGAATGTTTTTATTGTCATTCTTGAGAGGGATAGATAGTAAAATCTTTAATTCATAACACCATAAACCTATTCTTAAGTTAAAGAAAGCTGTGATGAAAATGTTGTTTTCTAAAAATACAAAGAAGGTAAAGATAAAGACGGAGCATTTTACGATTATCATGACATTGCCTAAGAACTTATATATGATTCAAACTTATCACATACCAGTTCTTCTTATAGCTAAAGAAAAAATGCTAAATGTCGAAATTGATGCATACTCTCTAGATGATGTTAGAGTGCACATTGAACCTGATTTTATAAATTTGGTAGAGGAGGGTAGAGGCGTAAAGCTTGATTTGGTTGTGTCCTCAGATACAAAAGGTAAGAAGAAAATTGTAATAAAATTATCATGGAATGATGCATTTTATAATAAATACAGCTTTGAAAAAATGATTAAAATGTCGTTTAAAATTTGAAGATAAAAATATACTCTCAAATTTTAAAGGAGAAGGGTAAAAGCTCATCAAAATTGTGTTCTCTAATCTCCTTGTCGTTCGCTACTATAACTTTCTCTTTTCCATCAAAAAATTCTGCCATTACTTGTCTGCATGCTCCACATGGATATGGTAGAACATCAGGACTATAAATTAGGATTCTTTTAAATTTCTTTTTTCCCTCTGAAACCGCTTTAAATATCGCCACTCTTTCCGCACAGATTGTAAGTCCATATGATGCATTCTCTACATTTACCCCCACAAAAATTTCTCCATCTATTGTTTCTAGAACAGATACTACTCTGATTTTTGAATAAGGAGCATAGCAATTCTTAATGTATTTTTTAGCAATATTAAGCAGATCCTCAATGCTCAATCACTTCACCCTCAAAACCTTAAAACCGTGTATAGTACCAACTCCAAGTAGCTGAGCTTTTTTCCCTTTCTTGGTTTCAACATAAACTAAGATTGCTGGATAAACTATTATTGGATAATCTATCTTTGCCCCTTTACTCTTAGCGTCCGTTATGATCTTCCTTAACTCCTTCACTAGTTGATTAATAGAATCGTTTCTAAAGCCAAGAATTTCAGAAAGTTTATCCTCATCTATAGAAGCCTCAGATTTAATTTCAATACCATCAATATTCTTGTGTAATTTAATTATAGCTTTTCTTATTTTCTCTTCAAATGCTTTTGATGGAAGAACATAACTAACCAATTTTTCAGCTTTGCCAATTGGAGCAATTTTGAATTTAAAGAGATAACCGTAACCTTCACAATGTTTGCAGATAAAACTCCCTTTACCATCACAATTCTCGCATTTAATTCTACCAGTCCCATAACATTTTGGACAAATAATCTTTCCAGTACCTCCGCACTTTGGACAGCTTACTTCGATAGTTCTCACAGCAATTTTTGTCTCACTTAACTTGATATTAATCGTCAGTCTTATTTTTCCAGTTCCATTACATTCATCGCATTTTATATATCCAGTGCCTTTACATCTAGGACAAGGAATGCTACCATTACCTTTACAAACATCGCATCTAACCCTCCCCTTTCCATCGCAGAAAGTACATGTTATTTTTTCTAAGCTTCTGAAAACAGGAACAGGTTCCGGGTATTCATAATCATAGAAATCTATTTTCACCAATTTAGATGCTGTTACAATTTTTTCCTTTTCTTTATATTTTATCTTTACTCTAATTCTTAGTAATGCTAAAGCCTTCTTTTCAACTTTTTTTATATTCTCAGAAGCGGATATTCTAGAACGATCAACAGGTATTTTCCCCTCTTTAAAAAATTTTTCTAAAGTTTTCTTATCCAAAGAGAAAACCCACATCTTGAAAATTTCATCTGCAGTAGGAGCTTGTAATTTTTCCAAAACTTACACCTCTAATACAGTAAGAAATTTAGGTCATAAATTTAAAGAATTGAAAAGTAAAAAATCTTATGATGATATAAAAAAGAAATGAGAAAAGAAAAGCTAACAAATGAATGTAATCTCTATAGAGATCCAAAAATTAAGATAATAATGAGTTTATCTCTTAACCTTGATTACAATTACTATACTTACTATTGCTACTACGAATAGGGCTATTAGGTAGATTAGAGGTATTCCACCGACATTTTGTTCTAGTAATCCTTCACCAACTCCACCTTCAGTAGCCTCCCCTTCAGTAGCCTCTGTCTCTAATGCAACAATGCTTGGATCATGTTCAAGCGTACCATTGAAATGGGGGTATACAAATGTCACAATGCTATCACATTCCTCTGCTAGTATAGAGTGATTAACTTTTGCGTATGTTTCATTGCCTTCAAATTGCAATCTAACCTGCTCTTCCCATCTAAATGCTAACTGGAATTTTGTATCTGTTGAGTTTAATCTTAGCTCCCTTACGTTACTCTCTCTAACTTGAATCTGATGCATGTGTGTCTCGGGAGCTTTTTCCATGTGACCTTCTTTATCACCTACAGCTATCAATACTAGAAGAGCTAACTTTGAATTTTCTGAAACCCATGGCCAGTCTTTGATTTTTATGTCTATTTTGAGCTCTCTTCCACCCGCTATCTCATAACCATTCTCTAATGTATAATTCTCGAGGAATATTTTATTAATGAACGCAACATAAGCTTGACCTATTCCTCCTTTCATACCTGTCTTGAAAACACTTATGTTAGCTTCGAATGATACCACTATGGCTTTGACACCATCAATAGTAGTATTCTCCGCCTTTACACTCCACAGATCCTTTGCTGTGAGTTCAGCTTTAGCTAGTACTTCGGAATCATCAACAGCATTATCCCCATCCTTGTCATCAAACTCAACGATTCTTATGAAGTTTATATGATAAGCCGTTGTTGTATTGTTAAATTCTGGAACCCATACAATATAATGAGGTCTCATCTCAAAGAACCTAACTATTATGCCATCAGCTTCTATTGTTCCAGTTTTAGAATTCCATCTAGCATCATGAGATGCGATCTGAGTTGGCATTGCCAAAAAGGATACTATAATTAAGAGGGCAATCAGCTTTTTCATCTTTATACACCTATTTAACCTTTCAATAAGTATCAATTCTAAGGGAAAGATTAAAAGAACTGTGAACGAATTGTTCATGAATAGACTAGCAAAAATGTAAGAATTATGGAGGTTTAAGAAGCTCTTCTTCAAGTCTCTTAATTAAATCTTTTTTCAGGGATGTAGGGATATCTTTTACGGCTATTAGAAGATAAAGCATATATGAAAATGATGTCATGATAGTAACCAAAATTTTTAGGGTTTCGATTCTTTTTTCTACTGGTGGGTCAGTTATTATATCTCCAGATGATGATTTGATGAAAAAGAAACCTGTTGCTGGATAGCCATAGAGTCCACCATATATAACGAAATTTTCATCTATTATTAAACCTCCATAAATTTGCATCGGTAAAATAATTCTTTTCTCGATTGCTCCAGTTATATATACACCTTCATAGGTCACAATGCATAATGAGCCCTTAATAAAGAATGCATTTATAATTCCTTCAAAGACGGCTTTAGAGAATAACTCTAGATTTCTATATGGAATAACATAAGCATTTCTGGTCGTGTAGGCAATGAATGCATCTTCTCCTGCGTATCCTCCTAACAATATGTCATTTGAACTTTTTAGAAGAGGTATTCTCTTTATATATTCTAGCGTTTTTGGAGATATCACTTCTACGAAAAATCCTTTCTCAGACGATGAAAATATGTCCCCCTCTAATGGTTTTGGGTTAGTAACTACGAAAAGATATTCTCCAATATCCATGAGAACCGGTAATGTATCCTCTATTATCAGATCAGCTACAACCTCAAGGTTTTCAGCGTCGAATTTTATGATGATAGTATTGTTTTTCTCAAATCCTGCGAAGAAAAGATATTTGCCAAAAAGTACTATTCTTACCAAACTTGCATTAATTCCATACTCAGTCATGTTTAAGAAAGCGAAAAGAGAGCCATCGCTAAGGAAGAAGGCTAGCACAATATTGTCTTTAAACAATGTTATTAGATAATCGGGAGTAATTATATAATCTAACAAATACCCATCATGGTTTATTGTCCATAAAACCTCCCCACCAAAATTAATCAACTTTATGCTTTCTCCCGTTATGTATATCACACCATATTCGTAAGGAATGAAGTCTAAAATCTCTTCATCTATAGGAATATAAGAGATGATGTTATATTCCCTATCCATGACAACGATTCCCCAATTTGTTTCTCCGTATATAAGCCCTTCGAAATACTTGGCTTTAATAATTTTTTCTGGAACTATTGCTCCTGCCTTATTTGGTAAGGATAAACTGATGGTAGCTGAAAATATTAAGAGACATAATATAAATACAACAAGTCTCTTTCTACTGATAGGCGTCCTTTTTAAGATCGATGGGAGCAGATGAATCCTCAGTAATCTAATTATAATGAATGCTGAAAGCAGTGATATAGCTATATAATCTGATGCTAAAAGATATATGTGGAAATTATCAGCTATTGAAAATAGTAAGCTGAGTATTAACAAAACCGAAAAGCTTGGAATTACAAAATAGCGCAGAATAGCCGAAGCTAGTCTCTTAAAAGTAGGGGAGATTAGACCTACTAAATAGAAGATAATGGAGAGCATTAATAAAGAAATCATCAATGCTGCTATGTTCGTCATTAATAAACCATCCATAGCTATTCACCCTTTACTCTTTTTCAAACAGAAGTTTATACAAAGGCCTAAATCCGTTCTTCAATTCAACATAAAGACTTGAAACAACGGTGTCTTTGGGATTTGTTTTGATATATTCAGAAATCTCTTTAAGTGCCGATTTTATGTCTCCCTTAACCAGCTTTATTAAAGCTAATCCAAGCCTCGCTTTAGGTATCATTTTAACAACTTTCTTAAAATATTTCTCAGCTTGTTCATAATCTCCTCTTAAATAATGGGCTATTCCTAAACCATAGCGAGCTTCTGGAGTATCCATCATATGAAGCTTGGAAATAGCTTCATCTAAGAATGTTCTATTTCCTGTTTGTCTATAACTCTTAAGGAGCTCAAAAACATCCATTATTAAGGGCTGTGCTCTAACGGGCTTTACTTTCTCCATCTCTTTCTCAATAGCTTTTGGTCTTTCTTCTAATACGTATTCTTTAACGCCTACGAGCCTCCTAATGAATTCATCGCCAAGATTCAATTTTATAAAATCTAAAAATGCGTTTCTTCTAGGATCTTCTGAGTCCTTTACTGATTCATTCCATGCTCTAATTACTGCTTCAATAACGATTTCTCTTCTCTTTTGAGGCGGATATATTGTATTAATTCTAGAAATTTCTCCACTCATAGGTCCACTACTTTTCCCTTTAAGAACATCACCCCATGAATCGTGAGGAAGCCTAAATGAATATGTTGCACTCTCTCTAGCAAGGTATCTTGTTATTCTATCGAGAAGAGTGCTAAATAGAGCTTCTTCAATACTTATTTTCTTTCTCAATCTTCTCTCTTTTGCGACTAGGAAGACATAATTAAAGAGATCCTGATGAATAGCATACCTTTTCATATCGCTCATGATTAAGAGAGTTAAAAGAACTTCATATCTCTCTGGGTCCTCATCAAGAACTCTCCATAGTATATCATCTACGTACTCAAGCATTCCTTCTGGGATAAGCTTAGCAAATTCTATTGTTAGAGGCTTTTTAAGAATTCTAAGCTCCCTTATCACTTGCCATACATAAACTGGAAGTCCTTGTGCTTTCTCAGCAACTATGTCCATAGCTTCTTGCTCTGCAACTCTTATACCCTCTCGAGATATGTATCTCTTTAGCATCTCCTTCAAATGCTCTTTATCCATTAAAGGGACTCTGACAATATTAAAATGGGAATCGAATCTAAAACCGATTTTTCTCTCAACAGTTGGTATTTCTTCTACTCTAGCAGTTGCTATTATGCCTTTAACGTTGTTCTTAAAAATCGAGGTAAGAGCATCAGTCCTCATCCTTGGAATATCATCATAAAATAAGATAATTCCCTTCTCCTCATGTTCTCTGGATATAATATTAGCACCTTCAAGTATCATTGCAATTCTTCCGCCGTAATCAAGTATTTTCTTTAGAATCAGTGCCATTAAAGCTGTTTTACCCGATCCAGCAACACCAGTAATAAGAACATTTTCTCCCTTTCTTATTAGATCTAGTGTCGTCTTTAGTGCTGTTTTCCTAGTCTCATCCATTACAAACTCTTCTATAGAATATTCAGGAATTCTGAGAACGCCATCCTCTCCAACAAGCTCATCAATTGCTTTTATCTCGTAATAGTACAACTCAGTTCACTCTCCATAATGTGAAGTATATAACTTTTATGAAGTATCAAAGATTATTAGAAATAAAATTTTATCCCCCATAAGAATTTTTAGAGGATTCATGTCCAAGAGGAATGAAATTGGTTCTTCAGCAAAAATTAGAGCTATTTCGACCGAAAAATCTAGTTAAACGACATCAATAAGTCTTTTAATCAGCTCTTTTCTTTTGTCTTCAGGAAGCATATTTATGATTTCTATAACGAAATCAATGGCTTTCTCTGGCCCTAGGGCCTTGGCTAGATTTTTGACTCCGACAGCCTCAATAATCTCAATGGCTTTCTCTGGCCCTAGGGCCTTGGCTAGATTTTTGACTCCGACAGCCTCAATCAATGTAATAATTCCTCTGATAGGAATCTCGATTTTGTATTCCGACAAAACAGACCACCCGTGCAATTCAATATCATATACCAGCGCTAGGTTATATATAAAGCTATCTTTAGAATAGCTTTGAAGTATTCTTTTAATCGCTCGTTCTTTAACTTTCTCATCTAATGAGAGCATACATAAAGCATCATTTCCTATTACATCACAATCTAATTCATCTATCGCTACAATAGCCATAGAAAAGGGCTTTGGTTCTTTTATTAGATATAATCCATTGCCTACTTTATGAACCCTCACATCAAGGCCTATAATATCCTCAATCCATCTTAATATAGTGTTTAAATCATTTATTTTACTAACTATGAGAATTAGAAATGCTCTCCAAAATTTTAGTTTTTTCACAATGGGTAGTAGTATCCTGTATTCAAGTACTTGTCTGATAATCCTCCTCTCTATTGTAGAACCTATATGTTTAGCTTCAATAATTATATGGTCAGCATCCACAATATTAAGCAAG
Organism: uncultured archaeon; assembly: GCA_965367995.1. Classification (GTDB taxonomy): domain Archaea; phylum Asgardarchaeota; class Njordarchaeia; order Njordarchaeales; family Njordarchaeaceae; genus Njordarchaeum. Next base: position 7,383 of record CBDULE010000062.1, read on the forward strand.
GCAAGCCATGAATTTTCAGGAATACGTGCCTTCTTAGGTTTAATTATAAGAATATCAACTCTCCTACGAACTTCTTCCAGTCCAACCTCAGATTCAACTTTAGCACCTTGGAAAAACATTTGAATTAGCTCTTTAACAATCCTTTTAAGAATTATATCAAGGCTTATCCCCCTATGATTGTTGCTGTGTATATATGCCTTATATACTTGCCTTTTTTGGCTTTATTTCTTCTCTATGCCTCCTAGCTTCCTCCTT
>CBDULE010000063.1:0-7502 GCA_965367995.1 uncultured archaeon
TTCAAGCAGAAGACGGCATACGAGATGTAGAGAGGTCTCGTGGGCTCGGAGATGTGTATAAGAGACAGAATTTTACTATTGCTCTCTTTTCCCCTTTCGGTGTTATAAGCGTATTTACCTTCTCTACTTTCACATCAAAAAGCTCTTCTACTGCTCTCTTTATCATGGGCTTATTCGCTGTCCTAACTACTGCAAATACTAACTTGTTTTGCTCGTGTATCATCTTAATTGCTTTTTCTGTTACTACTGGTCTAAGAATTATCTTCTGAGGTTCAAACTCCTGAATTCTTTTCGCCACCTTAAACCTTTTTCTCCTCTTCTTACCCATTAATCATCACCTCAGACAGCTACTTTTGCTAGATCGACTTTCTTAGATCTTAACTTTTCCCATCTCATTTGTATTATTTCAGCCAGCTTTTTGATTGAACTTTCGGTCCAAATAACTAACCTTCCAGGATGACCTCCTGGAGCTAAATGCTCAACGCTTAGTTTTTCTACGGGAACCACATCAACTCCTTCTAAATTTCTAGCAGCTAATATTACACTTGCTTCTTTATTCGATACAACTATTAAGGGTCCTTTTCTTCTCTTAAGTCTTCTACCTCTCCTTTTACCTTTTCCAGCTCTCTGTCTTCTACCTTCTTTTACTCTCTCAAACTCCTCTTTTAACCCAAGTTTAAATATTGTTTCACGAACCTCAGCTGTCTTCTTTAGATTCTCAAAATCATCAACTAAAACTATAGGTAATTCTTTAACATCTCCTAAAAGATGACCTCTCATCTGCACTAAAATTGGATCTATCGTCGCAGCTAACGCGCTTTCTAATGCCCTAAGTTTCTCCTTCTTATTTATCTTCTCTACAATGACCTTATTTGACTTTGGAGCCCTTACACGAAGTCCCCCAACTGCCTGAGCTACAAATTTTGCTGGACCTGTTCCACCGAATATCCTTGCAATTCTCGCTCTATCATAACCTTTACCAAGATTAACTACAACATACTTCTTTCCCGATGTTGGACTTCTACCCTTTGGTTGAAATCTTTTTGATCTTATGGCTAATACAGCTCTCCAAATCAAATCCGGCCTTACGGGGGAAAGAAAAACCTCTGGCAATTCTATTTCTTTAACTTTATTTCCATCAAGATCATATACGCCGACTTTCATCTTGGATCACCTTACACAGAGGGTGATGGCAGCTTCTTTATGTCTATATCTAAAACTTCTCTCGAATACGTAAAACCAACAATTTTAGGAATGAATGGTTTTTCAGAAGGTCTAATAGCCTTTCGCAATAACAATAATCTTTTTGGTGGTCCCATTGCTGAACCACGAATCACAACCGCTGGATTTAATATTATACCATAATGTGGCCATCCTCCTTTAGGATTGAGCTTTTTGATCTCCTCCCCATCCTTGATTATCGCTAATATCTGCTTATTATACTCCGTCCTCTTAAAGAATCCTAATTGTCCATACCTTGGGACGGTCCACATAACTCTTCCGGGAGTCCAAGGGCCAAGGGAACCTACTGCCCTTTTCTCCTTCTTTGACTTATCTGGTAATTTCTTTACTCCAAATCTCTTTACAACGCCTTGGAATCCCTTACCCTTTGTGACACCAATTACATCAACAAACTCTCCAGTTGAGAATACATCAGAGATATTAATCTCCTTTCCAAGATTTTCGCGCAAGTAGTTAAAAGCTTCTTTTACTGGGCCTCCAACTTGAATTTCAAGAACCTCTGGTTTCTTTTTACCTATTTTTGTTAGCTCAGGTCTTGTCCTAACTATTGCTCTAACAACATCAACTTCTCCATTTTCGATTAGCTCTTCAAACTTATCAAGCCTTCGATTTACTTCCTCTTCAGTAAGCTTCTTTGGTAGAGTTACTTTTCTTGCTAGGTATTTCTTCTCAAAATCTGTAAAGTTTGGAATCCAAGCTTCTCCTAGAGTTTTTAAACCATAGGTCGTTAGTTTATAGATTCTGATTCCCATTATTTTTATAGGTGGTGCTTCTAATGCTGTTGCTGCAATTGCTCTTTTAAGACCGTATGTGAATGGTTTTGTCTTTTGAATTCCAATTTCATGGACTGTTAGCATCCCCACCTTATAAACTGGAAAACCAAGGAGTTTTACCTCATCAACCTTCGGCCATGTACTAACTCTAGGATAAATCCTTCTTGCTCTTTTTCTCACAAAGCCAAGTGAACCTCTCCTTGGTCTATGCTCTTTGGGCACGATTATCCACCCTCTAGTACATCATATTTTTAATTAATCTTCAAACTCTTCTAAGCCTAAATTGACTAATATCGGTTCTTAAAAGATTATACATTAGAATTTAAATCTGACTGAGTATTTATCTAGCCGCTATTATCAATAAAAAATCTATGAGGATGTATTAGAACAAAACTCACCAGGAATTTATGAAAAATTTGCAATTGTTTAAAAGTATTATATCGTTTTCTTAACTTGATAAGAAGGTTTATCATTTGGTTAGGGTGTACTTTCTTGTCCAGTTTTGAGAGTGAAAAAATAGTAGAACTAATCGAAAAAAGGAGAGTTCTTGAGGTCATTAAGGACGCTATGACAAAAAATATTACTGATACCTCTATTTTAAAGAGGGATTTTGGGCTTTCTGATGATGAGATTAAATGGTTTCTAAATGAGGTAGCTAAGGGAAAAATTGGGAGCATTTCTCATATGATTCCTCTCATCGATAGAAAGCTTACGGAGATAAAGAATGAACTCCTAACTGAATTCTCAAGAATGCTTGAAGGCTACAAAATCTATCTCTTTACTGATTGGAGAAAATTAATTCGAGCCACCTGGGCAGGAGCCTATAGGGGGAAGAATGTATTAAGCATCGAAGACAGCAAAGTTGTAATACTTTCTGTTGATGAGAGAGTTCTAAAAAGTATCACTGGAGCGGAATATATGTTTATTCTTGGTCCTGGTATTTATTATGTTAAATTCATGTTAGAAGGCTATCCATCTCCCATAGAATATTTTCGAGTGATCCATTCAATAATAATGCCTGTTGATATATTTTCTAAAGCTATGTCAAGTCCTTCGAGAACCTTCGGGAAATTTGCAGAATATTATAGAAAGCATCTCGCGACAATCTTACTTGATTTCTATTGGCGCATGCCGAATGAAGCTAAAAGTTTGGCTAGATTATATGCGAGGATAATTAATGAGAATAAAAGTGTGTTTGAACTTTTCCTTAAGGCTATTAGACGATCCGAAACCGCTCCAGCAACGGAGGACGATCTGGAGTTCTTATCTTTAATGAAAGAAAGTTATAATAGAATAATTACGACTCCTAGGAGGATTAGATATCTTGCTGACGAAATTGAGGCAGGAATACCAGGGATGTTAGGTTTCGAGGGTACTCTTAATAAATTTAAAGATTTATGGGCTATTATCAGCGTTCCAGAAGTTCTTAAGAAACTAAATGATGCTCAACAAAAATTTATTAAATATGGCTGGGACATCCTATTAGAGATAACGCCAAGATGACATTGGGTGGAGTGTCTTGAACTATAGAAGAATAGCTATTCGTTCTCTCTTCATTTTCCTTGGAATACTATTTCTCATATTTGCCATAATTAATAAACAGTGGGAATTTGTGGACAAAATTCTTTCCCAGATGATAGAGTACGAAAATGGAGGTCTTCCTTAACGGTGTATAATATGCAAAAAGAGGGCATGAAAAAATTATCAAGTTATAGGATCACGATTTTGAGGACAATTATCCAGATAATTTCCTTCCTTTTAATATTTGGAGGCGCTTTTGGTCTAGCTCATACTTTTATAGTTCTTCCAATAATGGCACCAGCAGGAAACCCGTATACAACTGTTGCGGGAGCATGGCAACTTTTTGAGATAATGATTACCGCTGCAATATTCCCTTTCCTAGCACTTGCTGTCATTCTCATCGCCTCAATAACTGTAGGGAGGTTTTTCTGTGGGTGGGTCTGCCCATTTGGTTTCATTAGTGATGTAGTCTCATATGTTGGAAAAAAGAAACGTGTATCTTTCAAAGTAAATGATAGTTTGTACGAATTTGCACTTTTCATAGCCATACTATTTTTATTCATAGATTTTAGCATAGGCTACAGACAAGCAATAGGTGCGAGCATTTATGACTATTTTGGAGATTTCGCTAGAGAGCCTTTTTCCATAATTGATCCGACATCAACGCTTTTTAGTATGCTATTTTGGTACTTTTATCTTGAAAAATATCCAAAGTCCTTCGAGGATTTCATTTATCTAATAGAATATCCACACGCTTTTTGGATAAGAGTAATACTTCTTCTGCTAGCAATTCTATTAAATCTATACATACCCCGCTGGTGGTGTAGATGGATTTGCCCATTAGGAGCAATAAAAGGCATTGGTTCTAGATATAAATTAGTTAAGGTATGGATTGATGGAAAGAGATGCATTGGCGAGAAATGCGCATTATGTGAAAAAGCATGCCCCATGGGAGTTCCTATTCTACAATATAAAGACAAAGGTCATATAGCGCATCCTTTATGCATTTCTTGCCTTAGGTGCGCTGAGGTCTGCCCTTATCGTGCAATAAGGGTAAAAATTTAGAATTAAGCACCTAAATTTCATTTTTCAATTATTATCAAAAAACCTCTTTTTCTGACGATGTAAATACGCTTATTCTCAAGTTTGAGTGAATAGTATCGCGGTGTGAGTCTTCCTAGCATATCATCAATCTGCTTTATGACTGTGCTGGTTAGACCAGCTATTTTCAATTGGTTCTGCATATTACCTTCAATGATTAATCCCTCCTCATCAGTTAGCAAATATTTCATCCCCTTTTCTCTTAGATTTTTAGCAATTTCTTCCAGTTCTTTAGGTAAATTCATCACTTTCGACCTTTATATCAAAACCAATTAAACTAAAGATTGATACCGGCCATAGTTTATCGATTCCCTTTCTTAAAAATATGAAAAATTCGGACTTATTGTAAAAGAATGTTAGATGCATTGTATGATTTTTTAATTGTTCTATCATACTAATTAGTTCATATTTTTCACTTAGTTTTAGAGCGTTTAAAGAGTCATATCTGTAGTTATAATCTCGCATTATAATATTTGGAGGAAGTAGATCGAAGCAGAATATCCTTATCTGCGGATGAGAGAATGTACCACGATTTACAATTCCTCTTTGGATTGTCCCTAATACATAAGAATTTTCCTTAGATAAGAAATCTAGAAAAACATTGATTCCCTTTAAGATTAGTTCATTAGAAAGATTTCCTAAATCATTATGTTTAGCAGAGAGCGGAATATAATATTCTCTAAGCGAGAATGGAACTTCTACTATCTCAAAATTTAATTTTAATATCGAATAAGGAACTATTGAATACGAATCATCACCAAAGAATGTAGTTTTATGGACTTTAAAGGGAAACTTTTTCTTTTTACAAATAGCACAAGATTTTGGTAGATTGAATTTAGGAAAAATTAATCTCCAAGAACCTTTCTTTTCTCGACTTAGAGTAATCTCCATTTATCTTGATGCCTCCGCAATTCTCTCAACTTCAATCTTCTTTTTAATGGCATAGCTGTCAGGACTATTCTGAGCAGCAAGTATGATCTCCTCAGCTAAACATTCCGCAAAAGGCTTAGGGTTCCCCCAGGCTCTCCTTCTAGCTCCAGCAACTATGAACTTCAAAGCTAAATCGAGCCTCCTTTGAGGGGAGATATCGACCGCATATCTTCTAGGAATCCCTCCTTGTCTTATCTCAACGGTCTCTTCTCTTGGAGCAGCGTTTTCCAATGCTCTTACTAATACCTGAATAGGATTTTCTCCAGTCCTTCTCTCAATTATCTCAAATGCTTGATATACCATTCTCATGGCCATAAACTTCTTACCCGCAACCGAAGCGCTCTTCTTAGTTCCCTTTTCTCTTCCAGGGCTCATCATCCTATTTATCAATCTCTCAACAATAGGTACATTAGCTTTACCAAACGGCGTCTTAGCGTGTCTCCCAAATGTATGAGGAATATAAACTGGCTTGAGGCATATATATCTTCTCAATCCCGGATCTCGAATAACGATACCCTCATAGCTCCATCTACCAAATAATTTGATATCTGGCTTATAATCCTCTGGTAATTGTTCAGTCGCCATATCCTTCACCTTCTCTCCTTCTTCTTTCTTCCAGTCACTAGCTCAATTAAAGCTATTCCGTTCACCTTTACAACCTTAAATTTCACTCCCGGAATGTCTCCCATCGACCTTCCTTGCGAACCTCCGATCCTTTCGATAATTACTTCGTCATGTTCATCGATGAAGAGGAGTCCACCGTCATATGGAACGAATGCTGTTACTATCTTACCATTCTTCTTTAGCTTAACCTTTACAGCTTTTCTCAAACCAGAACATGGCTTTCTTGCCTCAATACCTACCTTTTCTAGCACTATCCCACTTGCTTGTGGTGCTCCCTCAAGAGGATCCGCTTTCACATCTAGTCCGAGTATCTTCCTTCTGTACCTCTCATCAGCAAGTCTTTGCCTTTTCCTTTTCCTTCTCAATACTCTTGCTGCAAATTCTCCACGCGGTGATTTTGTAACCATATTATCTCACCCTATAATGTTATGTTTGCTATCAATTTAGTAGCTTTATTTAATTTTAATTCTTAGGAAAAATGCTCAGACAACTTTAACATAGTCTATGCCGAAGAATTTCAATAGGAAATATCTTGCTCTATATAATTTATAGCTATTCTTACCAAGTGCCTTACCTCTGTCCCAAATTGGAACTTTAACATATAATGCTTTCTTTCCATCCTGAAGGACTCTATGGTGAATGCTTTCAACTTGTGCAGGCCTAAATAGGTTCTTTACGAAAATTTCAAGATTATCTGAATATATTACGATGTCAACATTTTTTCTTAATTCGCTAGAGAGCCTTGTGAGGACATATGGCGGTTTGTTTTTAATCCTTCTAAAGTCTTTTGGAGTTACTAAGAATGTTATTCTATCATCAGTTTCATATAGATCAATGGGGGTAACTCCTAGGATAGCAGTAAAGAGAGCAAAAGTAAATTGCTTTCTAGGATCATCCAATACAAGACCTTTCTTTGGTTTCTGGCTCATTCAACCCCCCTCTAAAGTTGTAATATTTTACCATATTTAGCTATTTGACTTGTTCCAGGATCTATAACAACAAGTGAAGAAATTGTATGTGGTCTTTTACAAGCCTCTCCTAACTCCCTAGAATTTCCTGGAAAGAAAACAACGGGTACATTTCCAAGAGCTGATAAATAAGCAATAACAGCTTTCATGTCTTTTGGGATATTTCTAGACATTACAACAACCTTAGCATCTCCTCTATGGAGAGCTCTAAGAGTATTTCTATATCCATATTTAACTTTTCCAGTTTTTATTGCTAGTTCTAATTCTTTCTTAAGAGCCTCCATCAGCTTTTTCTCTTCAGGTGTCAATTCCGAGATTATTGAAACACTCATTGTTCTTCACC
>CBDULE010000064.1:0-7496 GCA_965367995.1 uncultured archaeon
ATCCCACACTAGCTAAATTGAATCACAAACACTATATTCATAACCCCCGTTCCTCTGAAATACCACAATTCCCACCACCATCGCTGCCTCCCTCAAACCCCTGAACAACAATAACAGACAACACCTGGATACTCAATCTCACAGCCTATACCGCAACCCCCATCATGTTCCTTTTCTAGTTTAGAGCCAGAAAGCACGCGACTATCCAGGGCTCTATCCGTCAACTCGAATACCATTTGACGCTCTCCTCGGCTTCAGCCTTGAGATTCTCGGATGGCTAACCCGTTTAGCATAGCTTCACCTCTCCCGAGTTTAGGGCGTGGTTAGTCAAGCTCCGTTCAAGGAGAGCCTGCTCCCTATGCCTCTCAGCTATGTTCACCGCCCCGTTGAGGCCAGCGTTGTACACAAGGCAACCGTAAGGACATTTAAATAACCTCTGAATGTTGGAGACTTCCCCTTACTCCACACAGGTGGTACGTCTCTGGCCGTATTCCCATCATTCAAGGAGATTATTCGGCCGTCAGGTCTATTGCTTTTGTAGGTTGAACTCCCCCACGTACCACAAGTCCATGGAGGGCTGATAGGCCTCGACTTCCCCCTCTATGAGGTATGACGTAAAGCGGCCTGTGAAGGTCATGGTCATGTCAGGGGTCGACACCGTGAACTCTATCCCATTCAAGGATTCTCTTAGTGGTGAATATATGGAAAACCGGAATTCCCATCTTCCTCAACCAAACAGAATCGGACGTAGCTGACATGATTATTGGAAACGGCTCATACCCCATCTCCTTAACTGTTTTCTCGATTGCCTTATAAAGCCTATCTTTAATATCGCTATAAGTAGATTCAACGAATTTTTCGTTCTTTATTTCGAAATCTATGCCTTTAGGCATGTACTTCAAAAGTATTTTCTCCAAATCCTTCGCATCTAATTCTGGAAATCCTCTCATATTTACATAGAGTTCAGCATGGTCTGGGATTACATTATCCTTCTCTCCAGCCCTCAGAATCGTTTTTGCAATCGTTACATGAGTATAAGAATGGAGTAATTTAGCAATCTTTTCATTTTTAACAGTCTTTAGCACAAGCTTATTAAATAACTTATTCGTCAAGAATAAGCTTTTTAATCCAAAAAGTTTTCTGAGCATTATTTTTACTGGTTTTGATATAAAGAAATAACCATCAGGAAGGCTATTTATATACCTAGAGGCGTCTATTATTGGATTTCTAGTCCTATAAGGCTGACTTGAATGACCTCCTGGACCTCTAAATGTTATTTTAAATGTTGCATAGCTTTTTTCTCCAAATATTATCATCTGACCCTTTTTACCACCAAAATCCACTCTTCCTCCTAGCTCTCCTATTGCTCCATCCACATCCTTAAAGATTTCTGGATGGTTCTTCATTAAAAAGCGCACTCCATGTTCTGGCATTTGTGTTTCCTCATCAGCTGCAATTAAAAGTTTAAGCTTTCCCCTAAATTTGAAATTCATCCTCTTCAGTAATATTGCAAGGTAAGTCATCACTGCTACCTGGCCTTTATCATCTATCGCTCCTCTTCCATAGATGTACCCATCTCTTTCTATACCTCCAAAAGGATCTACACTCCAATTTTTACCCGCAGGAACAACATCAGAATGGCCAACAATCATTAAATTGTATCCTTCTCCAGCTCCACCATCAATTTCTATTATTAAATTTCCCCTTCCTTCCTCACTCTCTATAAGCTTATATGAGGTTATTCCCTCCTTTTCAAGCCTATCTATAATTATCTCAGCAACCTTAGTCTCAAGCTTACCTACAGATTCAACTTTAATTATCTCCTTAAGCAGATCAGCTATTTCTTCGGCCTTTACGAATTCCTCAACATCCAAATCACATAACCTCCTTAATAGATGGATAAAACTTATGAAAAAATTGCAAAAGATAATTTATAAACATTGTTAGGCTTTTGGATTAATCAAGGCAGATCATCTTGAAAATAGACCCAATAAAATTAGCAAAGAACATAGAAAAAGCGGTTATTAGAGAAGAAGATGGGATATTTTACAGAAAATACTGGAGATTCAGAGGAGGCCGTTGGTATGGTGGCATAGCTACAGCAGATTGTGTAGGGTGTAATTTAGCTTGTGTTTTCTGCGGACCAATAACTTTTATGGAGGAAAAAGGAATAAAGGGCAAATTTTATGATCCAACACATGTTGCTAGAAAGCTTAAACAAATAGCATACTCTAGGAAATATAAATATCTTAGAGTAAGTGGCGGAGAGCCTACAATAGGATTTAAACACCTAATGCAGGTGATTGAGAATGTTTCAGATTTTCCTGGGACATTTATAGTTGAGACAAATGGAATTCTAATTGGATGGAATAAATTCCTAGCAGAAGCCTTATCTGATTTCCATAATATTCATGTTAGAGTATCAATAAAGGGTACTAATGAAGAAGAATTTGAGCGATTAACCCTAGCAGATAGGAAGTTCTTTAGGTATCAACTTATGGCGCTTAAAAATCTCTTGAATGCAAATGTATCATTTCATCCAGCTGTAGTTGCTAACTTTAGTGAGCAGAAGGGAATAAATGAATTAAAGGAAATGCTTAGAGAAATTGATCCATCACTTCCAGATGCTCTTGAAATCGAATATATTGTTCTCTATCCTCATGTTATAAAAAGACTTAAAATGTTCAGGATATATCCTAAAAGAGCTTATACTACTAACTGGGAACTAATTGGAGAAGAAGAATTCAGATTGCTTTATCTCTAGAATTCATGGTGAGATATGTTGAGCAGCAGATACGATATTAATAAGCTAATACTTTTGATCCATGCGACGATATATTCTATCGCAGAAAGTATGGTTTGGGCAATAGAAATAATATTCCTATACGACCTAGGCTTTACTTATACATTAATATTTCTTATATACTCTTTCCCATCATTAGCTACATTCCTATTTACATGGAGATGGGGAAGGCTAATAGACAAGAAAGGGGATAGTAGGCCTTTTCTAATGATAGGAGCTATTGCTTTTTCAGCAATGCCTTTTGCTTATTTATTCGTGAGAGATGCAATTATTTTGCTTATCATATCATTCGTTTCTTATTCAATAGCTGTTGCTAGAACTCCAGCAATAAATGCGGAAGCTACTTTATTAGGCGAAAATAGAGCATCCTCTGTGGGCGATATATATGCAGGAATCTCCATTGGTTGGACATTAGGCTCCTTTATTGATACAATCATCCTATCATATACCAATGATTATAGCATGATTTTCTTTATAGCAATAATATTTTCACTAATTTCGACGCCTTTTTTGCTCTTTTATAAGAGTAGAATAATTAAGAGGGAAGAGAGAAGAAGGAGAAAAATCCCGAAATCTTTCATTTACTTTGGAATCCTATGGATTGGCACTGGATTATTCTATAATGTATTCCTAATAATATTTTATAGTATTGTTACCTCGAGGTCTTTATACTCATTAGCAATGTTCTTAGCAAGCATAACTTCTATAATTTCTTCTCCCCTCTATGGAAGGCTAGCTGAGAAGGTTGATAGAAGATTGTTTTTATCAATAGCTACTGCCCTAAGAACATTGTATATGCTACTTCTAATCATTGTTAAGGACAAGCTACTATTGATAATACTTTATTCGCTCCCGCTATGGAATGCCGTAATGATACCTCTTGTAAGTATTGCTGGAGAGGAATATGAAGGAGGGGAGGCTGAGGCTCAAGGCGTTTTAAACTCAATTCTTTCAGTCTCTTATTTCATTGGCGGATTGATAGCTGGAATCATCAGTGATTATCTATTCAAAGGAAATCTTCATGTAGTAGCTCTCTTCGGAATTCTTATATGCTTCGCATCAACTATAATGATAATTGCACATTTTATTAAGAAGAGGGAGATCTATTCTAAAACGGCTTTAAAGTAAACATCATTTTTAAATACTGGTCCGTCTCTACAAACAAGCAATCCACTTTTTCCAAGAACGCAAGAGCCACAGAGTCCTAAACCACATTTCATATAACTTTCAGCAAAGATATAACCCTCCTTATTGCTCTTCTTGATTAGATGACTCACGCTATCCAATAGACCTTTAGGGCCACATACAGCTATAACATCATAGTCATTGATAATATCCTTAATATGATCTAGTATAGTTCCCTTAAAGCCAAAACTTCCATCTTCTGTAGAAATTAAAACTCTTGCACCAAGAGATATAGCTTCATCTATAAAGAGCAGTCTACTCGAATCCCTTGCACCTTCCGCAAATGTAACATCAGCCCCTATTTTTTTAAGCTCTCTAGCAGCAAAAATCAATGGAGCTGCTCCATAACCACCTGCAATTAATAAATACTTGGCCTTTTTTATAGGTAAATATGTTCCAAGAGGTCCTTTTAATCCTATGTAATCACCAATACTCATCTGATGCATCCTTTCTGTTGTTTCACCTACTCTAGCGACGGTAATCCTAATAATTCCGCTGAAAAATCCTGAAGCGCTTATTGGTATCTCCTCATATCCAGGAACCCAAACCATAAAGAATTGACCAGGTTTTGGAGGATTAATCTTCTTTTTTGGAACAAGATAAAACGATTTTACATAGGGATTCTCATCTATGATGTCAACAATTTTTGCAGAAACGATTTCTCCAATCATTTTAAACACTTATCCTATCTCTACGATAATGTATTTTTTCCCATTCACATCTAAAATTTTTCCTTTTACTTCTTTGTTAAACTTAATTCCTAGCTCATCCTCCCTTAAAGATATTAACTTTGTTCTCTTATACTTTCTGACATCCTTCTTAAACTCTTGAATAACCTTGCCAGATATGGTGAAATCTCCGAGTTTTCCTTCAGCCAAAGACCTTGCTATGAATTTCATAAGTAGCATATTATCTTGCTTTCTAAAGAGTTCTATTAACTTAGCAAGATTTTTAGCTTTCTGAGATTTTTCCTTAAATAGCCTCTTTAGAACATTATTACTGAAAATTTCAGCTTCACTTTTAACATCACTAATTATCCTAATCTCTTTAAGCACTTCAATCAAAATACTAGTCTCTACAATCTTCGGCCCTTTCCCCTCTAAAAATACAAATCCTTTTTTATCGAGCTTTAGAATTGGCTCATTTACGCTATATATGTCGTCCATAAAGAAGAATATTCCATCGTTATTGGCTAAAGTTACGATTGGGTAAGGTGCCCAGTAGTTTCTAACGAGTTCTTTCTTGTATCTTCGAGGTATAAGGAAAAAGTTAAACCCAAGAAATGAAACTTTAAGTCCTCCGTAGTAATAAAGAGAAGCTTCTCTATCATTATCAACTATTGCTTTCATTGAATCCTTAGAGAGTCTAAATATATCATCAAAATCCTTCTTTACCTCTTCAAAAGGCATATCATCGCTTATCATTAAGCTAATTTTAATCCAATCATCCTCTAACTCTCCTTTGATTTTAATAAACTGTTGTGCGTAGGAAGGACATACATTGTGAAAAATGACAACAATTCCTTCCTTCCCTTCAGTCAATTCAGCATAAAAAGGTCGTCTTCTTAATCCCTTACCAAGAAATATAAGCTTATTCTTTCTCTCAATAGGCTCAAATTCATAATGGCTTCTTGAGAGTTTCTTTAAAGTACTCTTGACTAGTTCTATCAATTCCAAGCACCAATACTTAAAAATGATATCTGAAATAAATTAATGTTCTTACAAAATATAAAGTCAAAATTTCTGTTTGAAAAATTTATTTATTATTTTATGAGTTTATTCTCGTCTTAGGTGCTTAAGAATGCTTGGCTTTAAGAAGCTTCCTAAGAGTGCTAAAATGCTCGTAATCTATTACTCCTTATTCATGATTCCAACAGTTGTTGATATTTACCTAATAATCTACCTCCTATATTTAGGGATGAGCATCGAAAAACTAGGATACCTCTATTCAACCTATTTTGCATTCATTGCAATCTCAAAATACTTCGTAGGTAAAGCTTTGGATAAATTTCTTCCTCCAAAATATGTAATGATGATAGTTAATATCACATCATCTGCTTATTACTTTCTATTAAGCATCAGTAGGAGCTTTGAGGACTTTCTTATAGCTGTGAGTATAGATGGAATCATCTCACCGCTATACGTTAGCTATAGTGCCATAGAAAGAGATATCTTTCCAGAAGAGCTTTCTGATGTAGCATATAGAAATGTATACTTTTGGCCTTTTCTTACAGAGTCAATTTTATTTTTGGTGATAGGATACATTCTAGAAACTTGTGGAATTGGCTCCTATTCTAAGATAGCATTATTTACCTCGGCATTTTGCATAATATTAGCATTATATGTTTTTCTGACCATTCCAAAAACAAAACCGCCTCGTGCAGAAAAGAAGAAGGTCAGGATAATTAATAGGGCTTTAATACTCTTTTTTATTGGTAGCACTATTATGGTAGCATCCTACGGTATAGCTCCTATTTTCATTGTTGAGAATTACCTATTCAATAACCTCGGCATGAGGCCAATATTTTTCGCGCTCTTTTACTTTATAGGCTCCTTCTCAGGGACGTTAGCACCAATACTGCATAAGAAATTAGATAAATTAAGAGGAGAGCTAAGAATATCGTTTGCAATAATTCTATCCTCATTTTCCTCTGCTATAATTCTTCTTATTAATTACGATTACTTACTGATTCCATTGATTTTTATCTCAATCTTTTATCTGAGTGATGCTTTATTCTGGATGCAGCACGATTCATTTACTTTAAGGGCTGTACCTAAAGAGAGAAGAGGAGAAACATATGGTTTTCTTAGCATGCTAAAGGATTTCCTTCTAATCCCAATGCCGATAATAGCGGTAATTCTCGCTAAATCTATGTATTTCCTTCCCTTTATAGTTAGATCTATCATGATTCTATTTATAATCCCATTCTACATGTTGGGGGTAAAATACTTGCCTAAGGAAAAGATATGAATCATAAAACTTAATATTTTACAGGATAAAGAGATAAATAGCTAAAGAACTAATAATATAAAATTTTTGGATGATCGGGTTGAACCCTCAAGGCCCCTCCATTGCGAGGGGTGCTTGAGGCTAATGTGACCCGAGAATTCTCTTAATCAATTTCTTCTCCAAGTCAATATGCTTAACTTTTGACAAGAACTTTCTCTTTAATTCTCTTGGCAATTGGCTAATTCTGAGATTACCCCAAGCAACCACATCAGCAAGCTCTGTCGCTTCTCCTTTAATACTCACTTCTTTTCAGAAAATATTCTAATTAGTTCGATATCTACAAATATTTCTTTTACATTATATTTTTGCAGTACTATCTTAATTTCAGCCCTTATTAACTTATCAACTTTGTTGAACAGAGCAGATCTCTCAGCCCTAGGAAATCTTCCAATAATTGCTCCTCTCAATAGCTTTTTATTGACCTTTACACCTGTCTCTTATACACATCTCCGAGCCCACGAGACCTCTCTACATCTCGTATGCCGTCTTCTGCTTGAAA
>CBDULE010000065.1:0-7399 GCA_965367995.1 uncultured archaeon
ACCTTCATTAGATATACTTAATTTGAAATTATGAGAGTTTATAATTTTTACCCATCCTTGAAGTTTTATAACATTAGTTTCTATATAATCTTTATCAATTGGCATATAATGGAAAACATTATAGTTAGAAATCCATGGACATTCAGGATAAGGAGGTCCTTCCTTTGTGAAGTAGTATCTTACAAAAGCTCCATACGCGTTCTCACTCTTGATATGTTCCTCTATTTTCGTTCCCGCCTTGAGTAAGGAGTAGCCGTAGTCCATGAATTCAAATAACCAAGGTCCAAAACCTCTGCTAGAACACTGATATTCTAACGCTGTGGCTATTCCTAGAGTATCGCTTATAGTATTAGTACCTGATTTACTTTGGTCGAGTCGCTTAATGATGTATTCCGATGAACAAGAACCCAATATAATAACCTTCCGACCATGCTCAAGATGACTCAGAATATTGTTAAATTGATAATATTCGAGTGCCTCATCCCTATTAAGACTGAACCGTTCCCACCCATGGCCGTCGAAATAAATGATCACTTCATCGTTTGAGTCGACCTTTGATGCTAATGATTCTATGGCAGAAACGATGTTCCTAAAGTTTACTTTCTCATCTCTATAATCTTGCTTAATTTCTGTTATGTCATTTAGTAAATCAAGGCACGACCACGATTGTTTCCAAAGCAAATTATCAGCAATCACTTTCTTAACGTCCAAATTCCTTAGATTTAAGAAGACGATTAAATGATCATCATCGTATCCATTTTTCTTCGCAAGGTGATAAACTAGCAAAATGGCTTCTGCAGCTTCATCTACATCCGCCCTATCTAACCCGTTTATGAGTACCAAGTATCGCTCACTTGGATTATCTGGAGATTTTTCTAAGCTGTTTAATGGGTTAGTCCCTTGTAATATTTCTTTATAATTAGAAACATTATCACCGTCGCTATCTTGGTCAAGCTTTTCATCGCCAATGATTTTTGAATTTATGGTGTCACGTATTATGTTCCAGCGTTTCATCTTGAAAAGACTCTCAAGGGCATTTATCTCTTTTTGGGACACAATTTTATTCGAAAGGACGGCATTAACTAGGTTTAGCTTTATAGTCAGCAACTCTCCCTCCGTGTAGTATGTTTTCCGAATATGTTCAGGAATTACTTTGGTAGAATTTTCAATGAACTTAACAAATAGAAGTTCATTTGACGAAATATTTCCATCAGCGATTATGGAACTGTTCACGATCTTTGATTGAATAATTGACGGCTGAAGCGCCAAAAGGTTTATGAACTGTTTTTCGCGGAGATCCATTTTAGAATCTTCATCTAAAGGTAATAATTTGAATGCTATTTCTTGTGGTAGTAGCCCCAAAGAATAATTTATTACTGGATTAGGCTTAACGGGACTTAAGCCCAATGTAATCTCTCTATAATCGCTTAATCCATCTTGATCACTATCCATAGATTTAGGGTTTGTTCCATATTTTATCTCATCGGCATCTGATACATTATCATCGTCGCTATCAGTATCCAAGGGGTCTGTGCCGTAAAATATTACTTCCTCTCCATCAGACAATCCATCATCGTCAGAATCCGCATCGTTGGAATTGGTCCCTAGTTTAGCCTCCAAATAATCCGTCAATCCATCATTATCAGAATCGACGTTCAGGACTAAAGTAGAGGTAATGGTTAATGTTTCAGTTGTTTTCTTAATTATAGTCGATGTGCTTGTTATCGTAAAGTAATTTGTGGCAACTTTCGTTGAATATGAAGTTTTAAATGAAGTGATTTCAGAAGAAATTGTCATCGGCCCAATAATAATAGTTCCTATCCCAACACCTATTAACAGGAAACAAATGACTAGAGCTATAATTTTTAATCGAGGCATTAATATTGATCAAATCAAAGAGATATTTAAATTCTTAGAAATGTTTCATAGTCTGATCATAGAAAGTTAGAACTCTTTGCCAAGAAAACTTATAGGAATACCTCTTAGTCTTACTTAATTTCAATTTGATTTCTTTGACATAAAAAAGCTCCAAAAAGAAAGGATATCTGACAAAATCATACTAATACTGTTAGTAGCTATCATACTGATTCCATTGGTCATTATTCTATCATTATTAATAACGAGCCGATTCAGAGAATCTGATAAAACACGAATAATATAGACCTAATATTATGACATTAAATGAGAATTTTATAATTTTATGTCAAAGAGAGTTCGTATTAGCGTCTTCACATATGATTTAAAGTGCTTTACAAAACTTACTTACAAATGCAGAACACTTGTACTCAGTGAAGATGGTATAATGAGTTTTCTAACTTAAGAGAGCCGCCTTCACAAACTATAATCGAGAATACACCGCTAAGGATACAGTCCTACCGAGTTGTACTCTAATGTTAAAACGCCGAGTTTGACGTTTTAACATTAGGGAATGAATCTGTTTACTGTAACTTTTCGGTGTATTCTGTAAAGCTATATTTTCGATGCATTTTTCGGGCTATTTTCCAAGATTTAAAGGGGCTCTATATGATGTTTTCAACAAATCGGCGGTCTTCCTAAATTTAGAGAAGAGTTCCTAATAAGAGAGTTTTGTAGGTTACCTTGTCTATGAATCCTTTTTCTAAATTTAGAATTTAAAAACATTCTTTTTCAAAGATGATCGTTTTAATATTCTTAATGTTTCGAGTTTAAAAAGAATAATCAAATACCCAAGAGCTCTTAAAAACGGTGCTGCTTTCTATCATTAAACTCGAAGTAATCTGGTCTAATATAGTATTTATAAGCCGGAATATTAAGATCTATTTTTGCTACCTGCTGGATCGGATATATTCCTTTTAATCCTCTTCTACTGCTCTTAAATGGTGTAAACATGCTGTGATCAATTACAAGATCGAGTAATTTCACAGCTGTATCAAATCTTTTGAATCCTCTGGCCCGTCTTTCAAGATTATTAAGAAGCTCGAATGTTCTTTCGCTGCTCTCATTTGTAGCAGGGGCATACGGGACACGAAATCTATTTAAAATAAATTCCTCATTCTCTCGAACATAATTAATAGCTTTGATTATTCCTTTATGACTCTTGTACTTATCAACTAATGGGTAAATCTCTTCGTCAAGTCTTCTCACCAATGTTTCTTTTCTACGTTCAAGTAAAACATTTCTAAGCTTATTCAGGAAGATTTTACTCTGCCTTACCTGCCCACCGACAGCTCCTTTAAATATAAACTCGCGACATCGCTTAATTATATGAAACTCGTCAAGTACCACACGATCGTGGCCGGCCTCTTCCACAAGCGCGTTATGAACTCTGGGTTCATGATCAGCGTAAAAAAGCTGTACTTCATCTAAATCTAGTATGCCGCTTTCTTTTAATAGTCTTAAAGATATTTTTATGTCCACCTTCGTCGCCGGGTTAGCAAATAATTTATGGCAATAGATGACGTTTTCAAACAAGGCATCATTTAAATGAAGGTAGTCTTTCTGGGAACCCTTTACACTCAATTGAGTTAGATCTAAGCCGATGAAATTGCTTGGCTTAGCGTTAAGCTTTTTCATCAGCTCTATAGGTTCTAAGGCATAAAAACTTACTAGCTCAACATTAAGACAGACAGCAGTATGAGATATATTATGAGACCTTGCGAATGCTGAGAAACTTTGTTCAGATTCAAGCCACTCTAAAGTTATCTGCAAAGGAGAAACTTTTCTTCTATCGCCTCTTAGTACAGGAGGAAGAAACCTACCGCATCGATTACATCTATAAACTTTAAGTCCTCTAGACCAAAAATGAGGATCTATAATTATATCTCCTGACCCACAATGTTGACAAATCATCCCCCTAGCTTCTACAAAGTGCTCTAGGACAGTATTGATTCCCTCAACATCTTTACCTGCTTTGTGGATTTTATCATCAACCCATGATTCACTTTTGTTAGTCGATTGGCTTCTAATGAAGTCATCCAAAGTTTTCTTCTTATAATAATTCATCGTAATCTCCCTCGGAGATGTTAGACCTTCCTAGTTTTCTTCTGGTATTGGATTTTTCACATACTGAAAGAGCAATACTAACACAGTCATTCTTAACTCTCCTTATGCGGTAGCGGCCATTTAGTCTAAGAATCCCTACTTTATGGCCTAGGAATCTCTTTAGTCCTCGGAGTGCTTCCTCACAAGCCACGGATACTCTAATGGGCCGGCCATGAACCTCGACTATCACTCCATCTGTATAGATGGAAATAAGCCTGCCAACGACTTCCTCGCATTCCCCGAGCAATACTTGCTTCCGCGGCATTTTTCCTTGGGCTTTCTTCTAAAAAGATTGTAATATGCTCAATATTGGAATCTTCGTTACAAATTTGTAATAGCCTAAAAAGGATTTCAAAGCGATATCTCAGTTTTCATTACTTAAAGGTTAAGTAATCGCTTTAGAAGCCGCAATCGTTCTCTCTTACTAAAATATGTTAAGATGATGGTGGTGACCATTATTAATATGATGAACGTTGCTAACGAAATTACAAAATTTAGTCCTGTTGAAAGGAAAACCACAAATGTTATGAGTAATGTTATGCTGACCAAGAACAATCGCATAATAACTAATCTCTGGGTATTCAAGTCATTTATCAGAGCTTTAACCAGTTCAAGTCCCCTTGAACCTAACTTTAGATACTGAGTTACACCCCCTTTCACTAATATAAAGGATTTTTGAGAATCATTAGCAGTATCGAGATATTTATTCTGAACAGCTCTTGTTATCAAATTATCTATAGAAGTGTAAGGTAGCTTCACCCTTTCTTCGATCTCCCTAATCGTAAATCTTTTTCCATAATTTAGGCTTATGAAGTAAAGTAAATAAATTAACTGAAGCTTTGCGCTGATTCTTCTTTCGTGCTCCTCACTCATCTCGTAAATCATCTAATTAGACAGAGAACTTATATTTTTATTTAAAAAAGACAAATTCTTAGTGCTTGAAGAAATGAATAACAAAGAGGAGTTCAAATTTCTATTCATAAAGAGGTTATGGAATGTTATTCATGCTAACAAGGAACTTTCTATAAATAGTTTTATACGTGAGATGCAACTCCCCGAACTAAATGAAAATCTGTTTAAGTATTGTGATAAAAGTTGTAGAGAAATTCTTAACTCATCAGTTAAGAGTTTTTTAGATTATAGCCGTCTTATATTTGATCATAACGAAATGATTCGCAAATCAGAGGAAAGATATTCTATTCCGTTGCGGATAAGACGTGAAACCAAAGATGTACGACCATCGGATGTTGAGCACCCATTTTTCGTTCTTAGAGACTGTTTCATAGAAGGGCTAGTAAGCTTTACCGCTAGCCTCTTTCTAACAGCTAACGCTTTACCCTTTGAGGGAATGTTCATTATCAGGAAGGCAATTGAGATGGGGTTCATAGGGAGCTTTTTAGCGATAGCCCAAACGGAATATATAGAACTTAGTAAAGAAAACATCCTAAACTATCAGTTTCATCCATTGCTTCATGCTTTCGGTAAAGTGGTTTGGAACGACTTAGATAACTTAAAGGTACAAAAGTCATTCAACTATGAAAAACTTCACATGATTTATCTTACAGAAGATAGCAAATACAAGGCTATAAAATTTCTATGTCGAAGGCATGCTGGAACATACAGTCCACAAGACGCAGTAATGCCGAAACCATTACTACAAATGGATATCAAATGCTATGAATGTGGACAACAAGCTGAAAATGTGGTGATCTTAAAAAAGCCTAGACCTGCACAGTTAATGCGTTTTATTGAGAAAAAACTA
The DNA here is from genome assembly GCA_965367995.1 of uncultured archaeon. Taxonomy (GTDB): domain Archaea; phylum Asgardarchaeota; class Njordarchaeia; order Njordarchaeales; family Njordarchaeaceae; genus Njordarchaeum. Next base: position 5,783 of record CBDULE010000065.1, read on the forward strand.
GGGATATCTTATGATAAGATGCGTAAACCTTACCACGAGACTAGCAAAATAGCACATGCAGAAATACATGAAGAACATCATGGATATTCATATTCTAAAGAAATCCTGATGAGGTATTTACAATTAGTTAACAGTTCTACAGAAGTGTTGAAAGACATTTATAGAAAAACTTGGGATATAATCGACAGTGCTACAAATTATAACCAAAAATAATGTTAGTAAGAGCCTTTGAAAATTGTTAGGTAACCCCAAGCTATTCTATTCCTAACTTTGGTATACACGCTAGATATGCCTCTCTTAACTCTTCTTCATCTATGTGGTCATAAATATCTACTGCCTCCTTTCTTCGGTCTCCTCTGAGTTCTTTAATGAATTCCCGTGGCATCTTATTTCTCCTAAGCCAAGTTGTAAACCAATGTCTGAGATCATGCGGGCTTATTCTTAAGCCTAATCTACTCGAGTGTCTGACAACAATATTGTATACGGTATTTCTGTCGATTCTTTTCTTACTCGCATAATTTATGAAAAGAGCTTTTGTCCGAGGTTTAAGGCTATCTCTAACTCTTAGCCACCTTCTAAGAACGATGGCAACTTCATCGTCGAAGAAGACTATTCTGTTGCTTCTCTTTGGAGCCCTCTTTAGAACGATCTTGTAGCTTTCCCATTTTATATCGTCAACATCGAGCTTAATTAGCTCATTACGTCTGATCCCGGTTTTAGCTAGAAGGACTATGATCGCCTTGTCCCTCGGATCTAGAATGGAGTTTACGAGCTTGCTCATCTCCTCAATGCTTAGAAGCCTCCTAACATATTGCTCGTCATCGCTCTTGTATCGCCTTAGATACCGCCTCCTAAATGGCAAAACGGTGTTCGCCGGAACGATTTCTTCATAGGCTAGGTAGTCGTAGAAGGTAGATAGCGCTGAGAAGTAATTTTCCAAAGTTTTGTAGCTGGTTCTCTTCTCGAATTTGAGGTAGCGGAGAAACTCCCGTAGAACGTTTTTATCCACGTCTCCGAAGCCCAGTCCTCTATCTTTCAGGAATTGGCTGAATATCCTAATGGCTGAGACGTATTTTCTCACACTTTCCTCGCTCATTCCTCTTAGGAGGCAGTCTTCCCTGAAATCGCTAATCAGCCTCTCCACCGCGACCCAATTTAACTCCCGTTGCTTTAGCCTCTCCACCTCCAACCCCTCCCAGTAAACTCAACTAAGCCATATTCCTCGAGAATCTCAAGCTGCTTCGATACCGCCTTCACGTAGTCTGTCTCAGATGGGTCGATGCCAAGTCTATCAAGTATTTCTTCCTCGCTGAATATCTCACCGCTTCTCAGAAGCTCTATCAAATCTCGGTCAAACCTTCTTACGCCCTCAAAATGAGGCTCTAGGAACGGTTGAGCCCTATATCTTCGAAGCTCCTTCTCGAGATTCTCGACGAGCTTCCTTAGCATCCTATTCTCGTCTCGGAGCTGCTTAACCTCCTCCTCGAGAGACCTAAGCTTCTTAATTAGCTCAAGCCTGCTCTCAAAACCCTTATCCTCGCTCTTCCTGATATAATCCTCAACAATCTCGAAGACAAACTTTGAGAGAGATTTTCCGGATGCTTCAGCATATCTCCT
>CBDULE010000066.1:0-7392 GCA_965367995.1 uncultured archaeon
AGCAAATTTTAATTTTCTTCTAAGTTTAGACATATGTATTTCTTTGATGAGAAATTTGCCAATTATTTCATTATAACATCGAATTATATCGTTCTTATTGCCAATAACAATACCTAAGTATAGCATATTGTGAGTACTATCTATTCCTGCTATCATTTTAAATCGACCTAATACGCTCATTGAAATTATACTAGCAACTCTCATTTATTAAGGGTAAAAATACAAGGATAAAAAGAACTTTTAAAACTCGTATTTTCTAATTTTTAATTACAGACTTCTTGGTGATGATAATTGATCTGTAGAGATTATGAAAATAACCCTATTATCAAGCCTATGGGACCAACTAGAATCGTTGCTGATCCTACTATTCTCGAACCTCATGAATCTCCAGATGGGCTTTGGCATATGTTTACTAGCACAGATTTTAGAATTTCTCATTGGAAATCTGAAGATGGGATTCGTTGGGAGCATGTTAGAAATTATTTCTGGAGTTCTTACACTCAATGGATATATGCTGAAGGGGGAGGGTATTACCTCTTCTATCAAAAGATGAGATGGCCTATCTCCGGAAGAATAGTTGTAAGGATTTCAGAGGATTTAGAAGAGTGGAGCAAGCCTATAGAAATATTAAAAGGAACTTTAAAATGGGAGAAGAGAAGGATAGGCTACTCTGTAAGAAATCCTTGCTTGCTTAAAGTTGGAGAAGAATATTGGCTGTATTATAGTGGAGGAACAGTATTTTTGCCAAAACTAGGATGGAGCGAGCCTAAACACATAGGATTAGCAAAGTCAAAGAAAATCTTAGGACCTTATAAAAAGCTTGAAAAACCCATTTTATCCCCGGATCCAAATCATAAGTATAGGCATCTCGCTTGTGGTGGTATGAGGGTCTATAAATTTAAGGATGTAAAATACTTTATTGGTCTTGAAAATGGATTTTATTATGATGAAGCTGGTAAAACAAGATCAGCGATATTACTACTCGCTTCAGAAGATGGAATACATTGGAAGGATGTAATGCCATTAATTCTTCCTAGCAAAGGATGGAAAAGAGGCTTAGTATTTCAGCTTGATGTTGTAAGGATTGATGATAAGCTTTGGATCTATTATAATGCAAGAAGCGGATTTAGAATAGGTTCCGAAAGTATAGGCCTATCTTTTTGCGATTTTAATGCAATCGTTGAAGCTGTTGAAAAAGTAATTGAGGAGGTATAAGATATGGAGGAGGTTGAATTAACTAGGAAAGATTATTTAGTTATCTCTCTTCTTGCTTTCTCCGGCCAAATTGCATGGGCGGTTGAAAATCAGTATTATAATGTCTTCCTTTACAATGCTATTGCTCCTGTACCGCTCTATGTTTCTTACATGGTTGCAGCTAGTGCTATTGTTGCTACTTTAACAAGCATATTTATGGGATCTCTTAGTGATGTTCTTGGTAAGAGGAAAATATTTCTAATAATTGGTTATTCTCTATGGGCTCTTACTACTGCGATATTCCCTTTAGCAGCTTTATTTAGACCTATAGTTGTCGCTGTCACTATAGCAATACTATTCGATTGCATAATGACATTCTTTGGTTCTACAGCATACGATGCTACATTCAATGCGTATGTTACAGATATAACAACGCTTGAAAATAGAGGGAAGGCGATGAGCATAGTGGAAATAATGACCCTTCTAGCTGTTCTAATAACTTATGGAGCGTCAGGATTCATTATCGAGAGTTATGGATACTTCATCTACTTCTATATAGTTGGAGCTCTTGTAGGATTATTCGGAGTTTTGGGTGCAATATTAGCAAGAGAGCCAGAGCTTGAACCACTAAATATTAGCGTATGGGAGCATATAAAATCCACATTTAGAAGAGAAGAAATAGGAAAGTATAAGGATTACTTCCTAGTTCTTTCAACAGCGGGATTATGGGGAATGGCATTTAATGTATTCTTCCCCTTCGTAATAATATACTTACAGCATTATATCGGTTTAGGTCTTGTAATGGCAAGCTTTCTCATGTTCATTGTTCTATTAATTGCGATAATTATATCATTCCCAATAGGCGTGCTGACGGATAAAATTGGAAGGAAGAAGCTCAATATTATAGCGATAATCGGTGAGAGCATATCCCTTATACTCTTCTCATTATCTAAAACGTTACTAGAGCTTCTTATAACAGGAATAATGTGGATTGCTTTTATGGTTATATTTGATATATCCAATGGAACATGGATTAAAGATCTATATCCAGAGACAAAGAGAGGTCAGTTTAGTGGATACTTCATACTCTTTACAGTTCTCTTCACAATGGTTCCTGGTCCCCTAATTGGAGGTTGGCTTGCATCAAGATATGGCATACCGATTGAAGTAGATGGTCAAAGAGGATATATTCCAACACCGATAATATTTACCGTGGCTGGAATATTAGTACTTCTCGCCTTAATTCCTGCTCTAATGGCTAAGGAAACTAAAGAATAAATATAGTGAGAAGCGTGTTAATCATTTTAAGAATGAAGTAGATTCATTAGACTTTGAGAATAACTCCTTTATTATTAAATTTTTTATAGAATTTAGTTTCTCAAAAATTCTCTACTATATAATTGCTAAAATTAAAAGCTTAAAGAGTAAATGAAGAGCGCTATTTTAGAAAGATACGTTATCGGATGCATTAGATACACTTTCGACAATCCTTAGATCCTCCTTCAAATCTTCTTCCGAATAGATTACTATCCTCCTTTTTCTAAGTTCTTCAATAAACTCCCATAGAGATAATCCAGCTAACTCAGCTACTCTCCAAAGGCTTAACTCTCCATTTTTCAGCTTCTTTATTGCTAATTCAATCGACATTTCTTTCATTCCCTTCTCTATAACAATCCTCAAGAAATCAGACCTTTCCAATCCGCTTTCTTTTAGTAGAGCCTCTATATTATCGGCAAATTCCTTTGAAATTCTAAATGTTATAACTTTACTTATAATCTACACCACAATCGTATACATCCGATTATAATTGTATACAGAAAGGTATTTAAATGATTTCCAATACGACTCAGACTTATTTTTCGCTAGATAAGCTATTAAATTAAGAATTTTAAGGTTTGAAATGAGGATTTTAGTTTCAAAGAAACAATTATTGGGGTAAAACTTTGAATTAAATCTGAAGATTTTTAGCCTAAGCTATTCATTCTTCAATTTCTAACTCCATTTTCATTGTTCCTTGTTTCATCAACTTTAAGATTATTGGTAATATTACCCTGTAGATAGCTCCTCTAGGACCAACAAAAAACTTGTAGAAGTATTGGGGATTCACTTCAACATAATATATCTTCTTTCCATTTTCTTCTCGCATTCTAGTCAATATTCTTTTAAGTCTTTCTATTGATTCTTCATCATCTGGCAACTCAAACTCCAAAGTAAGCTTCATACATATCACCATTCTCTAAGTCTAAATTAAAAAGAGAATCTTAAGATTTTATTCAATATTTTGTCTATACTATGAATCTAACTAGTTTCTTCGAGATATTTTAGTATTGGAATAGTATTAGCTATAACCACTAATGTAAGACCATCATCACCAAGAACCGCTACAAACAATGGTATCAAGCCGAGAAAACCTAGAAGCATTAGAATAATCTTCATGAAAAATGTGAATATCAAGTTTATTTTTAGAGTTCTCTGAACTTTTTTACTAAGCTTTATTAGATAAGGAATTCTCCTAAGATCATCACTCATAATAGCAACATCTGCTGATTCTATTGCTATATCATTTCCAGCTGTTCCCATAGCAATTCCAACATCAGATACGGCTAGAGCAGGAGCATCATTAATCCCATCGCCAACCATCGAGACCACTTCATATTTTTTCTTTAATTCTTCAACTATTTTGACTTTCTCTTCAGGAAGTAAATTAGCATAGAATTCGGTTATACCAACTTTTTCTGCTATCTCTTTAGCAGCTTTTTCGTGATCTCCAGTTATCATTATTATATGCCTAATTCCTATAGACCGAAGTTTATCAGCGAGGTTAATTGCGCTTTCTTTTATTTCGTCTTCGAGCTCAATTATTCCTATAAGTCTCTTATTTAAGGCTACTAAAATAGCTTTTCTTAAGTTTTCTAATATTTTTCTAACTTTATTATCTATTTTCACATCGTTTACTTCCATCATCTTTAAACTTCCTACAATAGCTTCTCCCATATTTGGTATTAGGGCTTTAAGACCCATTCCAGGAATTTCTTTAACTGTAATCTCAGATGGGAAATCAATGTTCTCCTTTTTAGCTTTTTCAACAATGGCTAACGCTATTGGATGATTTGAATGGGATTCAAGCGTAGCTGCTATCTTTAAAATTTCTTTCTCATCAAAATTGTTCAGAGTAACTATCCTACTAACAACTAATTTATTCTTGGTTAAAGTTCCTGTTTTGTCAAAAGCCATGGCTTTAACATTACTCAGAGTTTCTAGATAAATGCTCCCCTTTACAATTATACCACTTTTCATGGCCCTAACAAGACCAACGAAATAAGTAATTGGTGTCGATATTATGAATGCGCTTGGACAAGCTAGAACGAGTAATATCAATGCTCTATAAGCCCAAACCTTAAGCGGCATTGAAAAGATAAGAACTGGAATAACTACGGTTAATGTCGCTAAAATCACTACTATTGGCGTGTATATTGAAGAAAATCTATCGATGAACCTCTCTATTTTCGCTTTTCTCTCATGAGATTCAACTACAAGCTTGATTATTCTGCTGATTGTAGAGTCTTTAAAAGGTTTTAAAACTCTTATATGTATTGAATTTGTTAGATTTATTGAGCCTGATAGAACTTTACTACCAGGACTTACATCTATTGGAATAGGCTCTCCAGTTAATGTGGACACATCAATTGAAGATTCTCCTAAGATAACTTCACCATCTACAGGAATTCTTTGACCTAGTTTCACTAAGATAATATCTCCAATATCCAGTTTCTCAACATCAGTTTCAAGAATTCTTCCGTTCTCTATCTTTAAAACTTTCTTAGGTATCATTTTTGATATTTCATAAGCTGCATTTCTAAGCTTATCAGTAGTCTTTTCTTCTAAATACTCAGAAAGATTGAAGAGTATTAGAATTAATATTGCCTCGTGAATTGCGCCTAAGAGAGTAGCACTAACGCTAGCTATGACCATAAGTGTATCGATGCTAAACGGATTTTCCTTAAATTCTATCACTGCATTGTAAAAAACTGGTGCAAGCAATATCAATAATATTAATATTTCCATCCTATGTATTATTCTGATGTTAAATATGCTAAGAAATATATAATCAAGGATGAGTAGTAATCCAGCTATCGCAGAGGGCCATAATCTATATCTAGCCAGGTTATTATCGTTCATAAAAATCATTCCCACTGGAGAGCTTATAATTCTTAATAACTTTGCATTCCTTAAAAGGATTACGTAAGGAATAACCTAACAAAACATTATCTTAACTTTAGATTATTCTCCATCATTTCTAATTCTTTGTTCTAGAACATTAATTATGGGCTTGAACTAATAAAATAAACGAAAATATTATAAAGTAGATGCAAAATATCATAGATTTAAATTGGCTAAGGTGTAATCAATATGAAGAAGAGATGGGCTTGGGAACTACTAAATGAAAGCGATATCGAATCTTTTTCTAAGGATTATAAGGATTTCTTGGCTAAGGTTAAAACTGAGAGAGAGGCTGTTAAATTCATAAAGAGTGAAGCGGAGAAGAAAGGTTTTGTTGATGTTTTCTCAAAAGACAAGTTGAATAAAGGAGATAAAGTTTATCTGGCATTCAGAAATAAATTTATCGCTCTTGCTGTCATAGGAGAAAAGGACATAAGCGAAGGCTTCAGATTGATTGGCTCGCATATCGACTCTCCTAGAATTGATATAAAACCTGTTCCTCTGTATGAGAGTTTTGGCGTGGCAATGCTTAAGACTCACTACTATGGGGGAGTTAAAAAATATCAATGGACAAATATTCCATTAGCGCTTCATGGTGTGGTTGCATTAAAAGATGGAACAGTGAAGGAAATACTCATTGGAGAGAAAGATGATGATCCAGTGATAGTTATACCAGATTTAGCACCTCATCTCGCAAAGAAGAAGCAGGGCGAGAGAAAAGGATTTGAAATTATAAAAGGAGAAGAGCTTCATGCTGTTGTCGGAAATAAACCTCTTAAGGGAGAGAAAGAGGAGAAAGACCTTGTAGTTAAAATGGTTCTTAAGATATTAAAGGAGGAGTATGGAATAGAGGAAGAGGATTTAGTATCTGCGGACTTAACATTAGTACCAGCAATCAAACCTAGAGACCTTGGATTAGATAGGTCTATGATTCTAGCTTATGGTCACGATGATAGGGTTTGTGCGTATACATCACTAAGAGCAATACTCGAGCTGGAAGGGGTTAAAGAGACGGCAATAGCCATATTTGTTGATAGGGAGGAAATCGGTAGCGAGGGAGATGCAGCGGCGCAATCAAGGGTTCTAGAATATTTCATAGCTACTCTTATAGAGAAAGCGAATGGAGAATATAATCATGGTAAATTATTAAAAGCATTAACAAATGCTAGAGCAATATCTGCTGATGTAAATGCAGTAATAAACCCGATTCATAAGGATGTTCATGATACTCAGAACGCTGCTGAACTTGGTAAAGGAGTTATAATTACAAAATATACTGGAGCTGGAGGAAAGTACTATGCTAGTGAAGCTCATGCAGAATATGTTGCATGGATAAGAAAGATTCTTGATGAGAAGAATATACCATGGCAACCAGGGCTTCTTGGAAAAGTTGATGAGGGAGGCGGAGGAACAATAGCTAAATACCTTGCAAATAGAGGATTATTGGTTGTTGATATGGGTCCAGGAGTTCTTAGCTTACATGCTCCAACCGAAATTGTGAGTAAAGCTGATGTATATTCTACATTCTTAGCATATAAAGCATTCTATGAAAGCAGCTAAAATTAGATTTTTAATTCTTCTTTAGTTTTTGTGCTAGCTAATCAGAATTTTTGACTTTTTTAAACTTTAAATAGTAAATTATGCTTAAAATAATACCTTCGATGCTATAAGGATATTGATAGGGATGGCAATGATACAAAAAGAGACGATAAAGAAAATAATTCTTGAGTTGCTTAGAGAAGATGAAGAATTCAGATTAGCACTAATAGGAGCACTAGTAGAATCATTTACAACAAGAGACGAAACAAATCGTCTTTTAGACGAAATAAAAAGCCTCAGAGAAGACTTCAATAGGCGTATGGAGGAGATGAGAGCCGAATTCCAGGCCCAGATGACTCAGCTCAGAGAAGACTTCAATAGGCGTATGGAGGAGATGAGAGCCGAATTCCAGGCCCAGATGACTCAGCTCAGAGAAGA
>CBDULE010000067.1:0-7343 GCA_965367995.1 uncultured archaeon
ATGATACGGCGACCACCGAGATCTACACCGTCTAATTCGTCGGCAGCGTCAGATGTGTATAAGAGACAGAACTAGAAGTATATAAAAACAAAATCAAATCCAATATTGGCTTAAAATTCAATAAAGAAGCGGATGAGCTTAAAGATGATAGAATTCCTATAATCGAAAAATTATATGAAGAAATAGTCAAAGAAATAGACCTAATTCCACAGCCTATAAGAGAGAAATAAGTAACATGAATCAAAGCATCTTAAAAATATTTATCATTATCACTCATTCCTCTTGTTGTAAAATACGCAGATGTTCTACTCTTAAATATGAGTAAATGCAACAATATTACGGTGATCAAATGAACAATAAGCTTCCAACACTACTTTTTTCGAGCAAAGAAGCTTCTGAATGGTTCGAGTTTATAAGAAAGAACTGGCATCCATCAACTGGAAAAGTTGTTCTTATTCCTTGTTCCAGCAAAAAACCATACCATAGCTCGGTCACGCATACATTCTTCTCCCAATTATGGAGGCTTTGGAGGGACGGAAAAATTGATTTGGTCATTGTATCAGAGCCTTTAACTGTGGTTCCAGCTGAATTTGATTTCCCAAAACCTAAATACCCTCTCTACGAATATCCGCCAAGCTTTATAAAGCAGAAAAATGGCATTGCTGAAAAGGAGAGGAAAATTTGGAGAGAAAGAATGGAGACATTTTTGAGAAGAAACTCTGCAGAATATTTCTTTATTCTATATCCTTATCATAGACTAATCTTTGGTGATATACTAGAAAATCATGCGAGAGGATATTATACTACGAGGCCATATATAGCTAAAACGGTTAAAAAAATATTAAAAGAGCTTTTTAGAAAAAGCTAATCAGCATAAGAAAACGTTTTCTTAAATGCGTTTGGAATTTCATTAATAACATCACTTGCGGTCATGCTATAACCATATTTCTCAAAAGCTAAATCCCCAGCTAAACCGTTCAGAAATGCTGCTGAAACAGCGGATTCAAAAACTTCCATTCCTTGCGCTAAGAAACCAGCAACCAATCCAGCTAAAACATCACCTGTACCTCCTACAGTCATAGCAGGATTCCCGGTCAAATTAATCTTTGTTCTTTCTCCATCTGTTATTACATCAACATGACCTTTTAGCAATATGATGCTATTATACATCCTAGCAGCTTCTATTGCCTTTTTCTTTCTGTCCTCTATATCTTCGCTTACGATGAGGTTAGAAATTATCTTTAATTCACCGGCATGAGGGGTTAGTACAAAGTTCTTACTTAACTTCATGCCCTTTACGGCCTTTAATCCGTCAGCATCAATAACAACTTTCTTTTTCATTTTGATCAATTTTAATACGAGCTTTCTAACAGCTTCAATTGTTTCTTTTTCAACTCCCAATCCAGGGCCTATTAGTATGCTATCGTATCTATCCAATTCTAATTTTTCAATAGCATCCACTGTTAGGTATTCTCCTTCATAATAAATAGCAATTAAATCAGGAGAAAATGATCTTATAACATTTACTATGCCTTTCGGAACATAAAGAAAGACCAAATCAACACCAGATTTTAATGCTGCCATTGCTGAAAAAATAGGAGCACCCGTATATTTATAACTGCCTCCTATAACGAGAACTCTACCAAAATCTCCCTTTTTATTCCAATTCTTTCTCCTGGGAAAATTAAGAATTAAATCACCAGGACCAGCAATCTCGAGGAGATCTATTGGGATTCCTATATTCTTGACTATAACCTTAGCTTGGAATAAATCTATCCCTTTCTTTTTATCTACAAAGGTGACAATTATATCTGGTCTTACTGCTGGATTACCAATTTTTCCTTCATCGACAATAAGTCCAGAGGGTACATCAACAGAAATAACTTTGTATTTCTTTCTCTCTTTAACTTTGTTAATGATTTCTATAACTTTTCTAAACAATCCTTTTGGATTACTTTTTAAACCAACTCCGAAAATAGCATCAACGACAACATCACTCTCCTCTAAGAGTTTTATCAATTTTTCCAAATCTTCATCATATTTAATGAAATCAATCTCAATAGACGGAATTTTCCTGAGGATTTCTAATTGCCTCTTCGTTAATTTTGATGCTCTTCTCTCATCTCCAATAAAGGCAACCTTTACTTTGTGCTTAAAAGCTAAATGTCTAGCGGCAACTAATCCATCACCACCGTTGTTTCCAGGGCCGGCAATAATCAAGATATTAGAATCGGAAATTTTCTCCTCTTCTACAACTTCTGCAACGCTTCTTCCAGCGTTTTCCATTAAAAGGAGAACATCAATTCCTAAGTATTTAGCATTAATATCGATTGTGTAGACATCTTTTGAAGTTAACATAATAATCTACTCTTAAATTCCTTAGCCGCCGTCTAAATAAATACTAGCTCCCTTTTAAATTGAATTTATATATACTGGTTTTTATGAGGGATTAAAGGAGAAATTTGAGTATGATTAATTATTAATCCTTATGTCTTTTTAGGGCGACTATTATGAAGACATTAGAAATGTCTCGAAAAGTTATAATAGCAGTAGGAATAGCGATAATATTAATTTTAGCTTATACAATACCATTATTCTTAATATCACCTCTGACAGTAGAGGTTAACAGGGGATGGAATAACAATAAAGCTTATATTGCATTAAAGATTGCAGAAGGAGGAAATCTTACTGAAACACTTAACGAGTATAACATAACAATTTTCGATAACTCAACACTTCAGCGTTATATTAACACATCAAGGAATGTTCCTTTATATGATTTACTCAAAGGCGTTCTTAAAAGGAGAATTAAAATAATCTATAATGCTATTGCATGGGAAGGAATCGTATCCCTTAACATCACATTTGATGGAGATTGGGTAAAGATTAATGTATCAGCAGAGAATTTAATAGACGAGATTATGGGACCCTTCTTCAAGATATATTTTAATGATTCTGGAAAGTTTAAAGTGGTGAATTCAAGTCTTCATATGAAGGTTAGAGGCATTGTTCTAGTAATGAAGCTTGTTTATGAGCGTCTCGAAGATAGACTGCTTGTGAGCTATATATCCGCTATAAATCATCTCCAGGTAATAATCCTGGATTATAATTTTAATGCTCTATTAGTTGCATATGAAGAATATGCTGTTTACTCGTAAGATATGTTATTTATTTGCCCTCCTTTATACTCCTTAAGAGATTTAAAATACTGTCAACATCCATTTCTGCATTGAAAACTCTACTTTTAGCTTTAATTTTTATCCCTATCAGCTCGTCTCCTTTCAGCTTGATTCTATGTACAATTAACTCCCTTCTAATGTCTAGGATCCATATCTCTTTTCTTTTTACATTGTAATCATTCATTATTTTAAAGAAATATAAAATCGGTGCTACAGCCTCTTCTAGTATATCTGGAAACGGTATTACAGCTATTAGTGGTATTTCATAAATCTTAGAAACTAATGCTCTTTCAATTAACTGTTTAGAGGCTGAATAAAGACCTAAAGCGCTATTTTTAACCTCTATTAGATAAGCCTCTTTAACAATGAGAAAATCAACTGATTTCACAGTTGATGGCGGAAATACTATATAATCTTCGAAGAGTTTATGAATAAGCTTATATAAATGATATTCACTCACTGGCATAGGAAATGCCTCCTAATCTCCTTATTTCCTCTAGTATCTCTTTTGCTTTTCTTTCATATTCTTCTCCGCTTAACATGACTAGATTTGCCAGTTCAAGACTAAGCCTCTTATAGTCCTTCTTTCCAATGATTCCAGAATTAAGAAGCTCTTTAAGAAATTTCTGCATGCTCTCTATATTCTCTTTTTTAAGCATAGTAGTGAAAATTCTTGATTTTTTAAGCGCTTTAAGAAGGCCAAATAATTTCGCTTGTTCTTTCATTATCATTTCCTCATACATCGATAATCTTGAAAGCTAAATAGTAATTAAAATGAAAAACATTCTATAAAAATTGTTAGAAAAATTTATGATGTGCTTATCAGTATTCTTAGATGAGTGCTTCAATGTAGATGTGTATGAAAAAGGTCGTAATATTCTTCATAGCTTCCTTTTTGGGATCTTTAGCAGGGACAATTATAAGAGTTGAAACAGCGATTTATACTCAGCAGATAAAAGAGTCTTTTCTCCTATTAGCCTTCTTTACAATTGCATTTATGCTAGGAAGAGGATTAGCTTCAATTCTGTCTGGGAGAATTTTTGATATTAGCTCTGATAAAGCAAGAAAGCTTACAATAATCTCGTTCATCTCCTTATCTCTAACTTCCTTATTATACATGATTCCTGACGTTAACTTATATATTTTCTTAAGGCTTCTTATGGGTTTCTTTTCAGGTTTATCCTGGCCAATAGTTCAGTCAATGCTTTTATCAATATCCGAAGAGAACGTAAAAAGCAGGAATATGAATATATATTTTATATCAGGATCCATAGGCATGACTTTAGCTTATGTAACTATAGGATTCGTTTCTGGATGGGTTAATATACTTATTGGAAGCGTCTTTTTTGCACTTACTGCATTAATAATCTCTACTATGCGTGCCGAGATACATGTTCCTAGAACTTCAGGAAAGCCAACTCATGAGTTTATAATTTTTGCAGTATCTCTCGGATTTATGCAAGTTATATTGTCCTCTGACATCTTGGTAGGAATAATATTCCTTAAAGGTTTCAATAGAACAATCTTGGTAATCATCCTATCAGTATTCTCAATAGCAAGTATAGCCTTAAGCCCCATAATAAGCATAATAATAGCTTATATCAGTGATATAAGAAAAATTGAAATTGGAATCGTAGTGTCAGTGATAGCTTATATAACTGCGCTAATAACCCTTCTTCTAACTATAAATGTAGTATTAATTATCCTCTCCCTAATAGTAATAAGAGCATGCATCATGGCATATAGATCGGTAATAACTGCTAGTGCGAAATCAAGAGGAATTGGTTTAAAAATAGGGATAATAAACTCTGTTAGCAATATATCAGTAGCCGTATCTTCAGCCATTTTAGGAGTTATGCTTGGAGCAAGCATTATACTACCGCTAGCTATCATATCATCAATTATAATAGTTCCAGCGATAATATCTCTGCGAGAACTTTCGAGAAAATTAGAATTTTCATAACTTATTTTTAAAGAGAAATATACGATAAAGTGATTAACCTGCTTTAATTATTATGATTACTTAGGGAAAAAGATAAAATCTATCTAAATTACATTTTATAAAATCATCCTCTAATACGATAAATTCATGGTGAGATTGATTGAATATTAAAAACCCAGAAAACATAGTTTTAATCTCTGTTATCGCTTTCTCGGCCTTAGCCTTTTTTGTAGGACATCATCCTGAAGATCCTATGATTCTTACGGAAAACATATTATTACCTTTCGAGCTTTCAATTATAGCCTTTTCAGTGTATATTGTAGTGCTTTCGGCTTTAACATATTATACCTATTCTCTTTACAGGTACATAACTGGTAGCTATAAAAGATTCGTTTATTATTTCTTTCTCACGCTCTTATTAGGTTTAGTGTAGAGGCGGTTTTTCGTAGCGGAAGGAATTTTCCAGCCTAGAGGAAGGTTTTGGTGTCAAAACCCTTCTGTAGGAGGGTGCTATGCTCAGGAGACAACGTATGTAATAGTGAGACATTTCAAAAATTGGGTTGTCATTAGCCTAAATTGGCTAGAGGTAGAATCTCGTGGGTTTGCTACGATTCAAATAGGGTATAAATGTCTCCTGTATATATTCAGCGGACAACTTGGCTGTCTCAGGAGACACTTCAGGAGACATTTAAATCTTTCGCTCGGAAACCATCTGTAGGCTGACAAATAGTAGCCTACAGCCCAGAATCATTAAAGGCTTCTAGATGGATTAAGAATGCTATGAATAGCTATAAAGAGGCATTAGCACAGCGTTAAATAAAGGCAAACACAGGAGACACTTCAGGAGACATTTAAATCTTTCGCTTAAAAAACAGCCTATAGACTTACAAAGAGATTATTGAAAGCCAGAATGGGAAACCAATCCAACAGGTTTTTTTATTGGCTTACACGATGATTATAATAAGGCTGGAAAAAGGATAATGACGGCAAACTCAGGAGACACTTCAGGAGACATTTAAATTTTACGTTAAATTAAAGAATACGTTGAAATATATCGTTAAAAGGAAACAAAGAAATAGGCTTGTTCTCTCAATATTCTAACCTCATTGATTTTTTGTATTATATGTTATATTCTGAATAACCGTCTCTGTTATCCCTACATCAGCTCATCATTAAATTCATTAGATCTACAACTATACTTTCTTTAATATTCTATTTAATGCTTCTTCAAACTTATTAAAGGCTTCTTCCCATGGTAACTTATCCTCAAGCCATAACACAAAATAGACATTTGAAAGACCCCAAGCCTCCATTAACATCTGCCAACTAATCCCATTGCTTTTAAAAAACTGTTTATATACATCCCAATAGGGCTTTAGAAACCATGTACCCTGCTTAACATCAGCTTTAGCTAAATTAGTAAATCTTTCCTTTCCATATGCAACTTTGTACCACTTAGGTTCTCTTACTCTTGGTAACCTAATCGCCATCATTTCTCACCTTTCTGCCACGCTTCCACTCTTCAAGAGCTTCTTCTACTGCTGGAATTATTTCTTCTGGTATGCTGTGTGTTGGATATTTCCTAGATCCTGATTTATAATAAATCTTGTAAGATCTGAACAATATAAAATCTCTTGGTGCAGGGAACACTATCTTGCCTAAAATTTCCCTCATCTTTGCGATTATATCATCGTATCTCGCACCATATAAATCACCCTTCCACTTACCCTCCCTATAAAGCATTATGATAGCCTTAAGAAAGGCATATCCTCGTTCTCCTGTGATCTTTAAAGCCTCTAAAACATCCTTCTTTATAAGATTCCAAGCGTTTTCGAGTCTCAGCCCCTTGCCCTCCTCGTAAACATAATATTTACCCCTAAAACCTATGCCAAGTAGATCTTTTGGTTTTAGCTCATTAAATATTTCCACTAGTTTCTCATCTCTGATTACACTAGCAATTTCTTTTATGATCTCATCACGCTCGTTATAAGGGATATAGAATGTATAACCATACCTCAAATGCTTTTCATAAGCATCATCGTATTTTGATGCTATCTTTACCCCAAGCTCCTTAGCTATTCTATATAGAGCAATATCATCTCTTATGAATCTTCGGATTAGTATAAATCTCTCTTTCTTTTTATCCCATATCATCACATATCACCATTCTTGCTGTCTCTTATACACATCTGACGCTGCCGACGAATTAGACGGTGTAGATC
>CBDULE010000068.1:0-7265 GCA_965367995.1 uncultured archaeon
TCGCTTCAAGTATCTGGAAATAAGTCATATATGCTCCTTTAAATTCCTCTATCAATTCACCATATACTGTTTTCCATGCTGATATTGCTGGTGATGTTATGTACTCTAAAACGTTATCAATCGCAAATTTAAAGCCCAGTCTATCTATCGTATCATAATATCTAGGCATTCCTCCTAAAATAGAATATATCATAAAGCATTCTTTTTCATCCCTCACACCCAGGTCAAGGAGCATCTTCCTTATTTGCCAATATTTAAAGGGTTTTAGGAATATTTCAGCGGTTTTTCTTCCGTAGAGGGGAGATTCTTGCTTTTCGAAGATTTCTCTAAGCATACCAACTATCGAGCCAATTATTATTACTAGGATTTTCACTTGTTTTTCATACATCTTCAACTCATCAAATGCATTTTGAAAATCAGTAAAGATTTCATGATTATACGCCGAGAAGTTCTGAAATTCATCAAAGACAATACATATAGGGACTTCTGAGGCTATCTGTCCAAGACTAATAAACAAATCCTCTATTGTTTTAACTCTTGGTAATTTTAATCCTACAGCATTTTCTACCTTCTTTACAATCCTATCAATTTGAAGTTCAAGTTGTTTTTTCTTAACAAAGACATACGCTAATCTTACGCTATATCTTTTCGCAAATTCCTTCACTAACCTAGTTTTTCCAACACCTCTCCTACCACTAATAATAACTAAATTGAATTTTCCACTTTTAACAGACTCCCATATTCTATGCAAAACTGATAGCTCATCTTCTCTATCATAAAATATCATATTATTCTACCAAGTATAATACTATAATGGATAATTCTATATGGAATATTTATAAAATTAATTATAGTTCAACTCACAAGAAGAGAAGTAAAGAAAAACTAAAAAACGGAATAATTTCCATTAAAATGAGAGGATGTTTGGATATATGTTAAACAGTGCATTTAATTAAAATAAAATGTACGGTTTTAATTTGAGATTAGTAAACGAGGAGGAATGATATATGTATGAACAGGTAAAGAAAAAGATTGCCGAGATTGGAAGACTTCTTGAGGAATATGGGCTCAATGTAGGTTCTTCTGGAAATATATCCGTAAGAATCCCCGAGAAAAATCACATCATAATAACTCCTAGTGGACTTATAAAAAGCAGACTGAGGCCAGATGATATGCTAGTAGTTGATATTGAAGGGAAAGTGATAGAAGGGGGGAGGAAACCATCGGTAGAAATAGCTTTACATCTTGAAATATATAAGCATAGAAAAGATGTTAATGCTATAATACATTGCCATCCAGTTTATGCAATGGTATTTGCCGCTTTAAGAGAAGATATACCAGTATTTCTCGAGGAAACAGCAATTTATATTGGTGGACCTATAAAAGTAGCTGAATTCGCTAAGACTGGAACAAAAGAATTAGCTAAAAACGCTCTAAAAGCTCTGGAAAATAGAAAAGCTGTGCTTTTGGCGAATCATGGTCTTGTGGCTGTTGGAAGAGATTTAGATGATGCGTTTGAAGTAGCCTATAGAGTTGAAAGAACTGCAAAAATTTATCTATTTACAAAGTTATTAGGAGGGCCTAAAGGCATACCTAAAGACGTTATAGAGGAGGAACTTGAGATGTATAGAGTTAAAAAATGAACTTGATTAAATGATAATAAGAATTCATTTAGGTGTTTGGATGAGAGAATGGATCATTGAAACCCTATCTGAAATAATTTCTAGAAAAGCCGTAAATCCAAAATTTGGTGGGACTGGAGAAAAAGAGAGAGCGGATTATATTCAAGAGTTAATTGAAAAAATGGGATTTACTGTAGAGAGATATGATGTTAAAGATGAAAAAGGCTACACAAGGTCAAATCTAGTAATAGAAGTTGAAGGGGAAGATTATCCAATATGGGTAATAGCTCATCTCGATACTGTATCTGCTGGTACTGGATGGGAGACAGATCCCTTTAAACTTGTTGTAAAAGGGGATAAAGTTTTTGGAAGAGGAGTAAATGATAATGGAATCGGCATAATGTCCCTCCTCATATTGCTTAAAAGAATAAGCGAGGGGAAAGTCAAATTAAAACATACATTAAAGGCAGCATTTGTAGCTGATGAAGAAGCTGGTAGCAAATATGGAGTTGTTCATCTCATAGAAAAAGGCCTTTTTAAGGAGGGTGAAAAAGCAATAATACCTGACTTTGGCTCAGAAAAAGGAGATATCATCGAAATTGCTGAAAAAGGGATTCTCTGGCTTAAGATGATTACAAAAGGAAAGCAAGGACATGGATCTATGCCACATAAAGCTGATAACGCTCATTTAAAATCTGCCAGATTGATGCTTGAGCTTTATGAGTCTCTGAGAAGAAGGTTTTATAAGATAAATAAATTCTTTGATCCGCCATACTCAACATTTGAACCTACAATGAAAGAGAAGAATGTGGATTCGATAAACATAATCCCTGGAGAAGATGTCATCTACTGGGATTGTAGAGTTATTCCAGATTATTCGCTAGAAGAAGTCATTGAATTTTTTGAGGGAATCGGAGCAAGATACGATGCCACATTTGAAGTTGTTATGAAAGAGGAGGCTTCATTTACTAAAGAAGATGATGAGATAGTTGAAAAATTAAAGAATTCTATAAAGACAATTCTAAATGTTGAACCGAGGCTAATAGGTATCGGAGGAGGAACAGTAGCAGGAATACTTAGAAAAGTAGGTATTCCATCAGTTGCTTGGGGAATTAATAGCGGAACAGAGCACAAGCCTAATGAATGGGAACTGATTGAGAATTATATAAAGACAGAAAGGGTTATAGAGGACGTTTTAACTAAATAAAAACTCATCTTCGTCGCTTTTACTTTCATCTTCTTTTATCTCTCTCCCAAATAAGAAGCTTTCAAGTAATGACATTCTTTCACTTATTATCTTTACCATTTCAGCCAATTCCCCTATCATCTCACTTAGATTTCTAATCGTATCAGCTATGAGGATTTGCTCATATGCAAGCTGATTAATCCAGAAGTCTAATATATTAACTATCTCCGGATTCTTGCATGAAGCCATTCTTGAAATCTTTTCATCAATTTCTTCATTTATTAGCTCTTCATCAGCCTCCTTAAGCTTCTTCTCTGGAATTATGATTGCAAGATACCTTAACTTCTTCGATCCAACATCTTCTGAATCATCCTCTAAACACGCTATCGGCGATATTAAAATTACATCACTATTAATACCTCTCTTCTTTAGATATCTAAGAAGATTGAATATCCTACCCTTTTTAGTGAGAAAAACTGGAGTAAAAATCTTCGAGCCATTGATATTTAGCTTCGCAATACCTTCCTTATCAGTAATCCTCTCAAAGCTTTCAATTTTTGCATTCAGTTTTTTAGAAAGATCATTCTTAATCGCATTAAAAGATGTTCTTATTGTAACAAGTTCTAGCATTTCTATTGTTTTAGAAACGAAAACAATAATTTCATCCGTAAGCATTGCTAATTCCCAGAAAAATCCTTAAAGACGATATATCGCATCACATCATTTATTAGTTTTTTAGAATTCTATTACGGTGGAATATATATGAAAAATTAAAATTAAAGATGATTGTCCTATAAGATAATAACACAAATTTATGAAATGGTGTTACATTTGCATATACCTGATGGATATTTGGATCCAATTATAGCGTTGGTTGCTTATTTAATGATGATTTTATATGGCATATTCGTCTTGAGAAGAGGAGAAGCACTTAATGAGGAGAAGATAACTGAAATGACTGTAATAGCTGCAGGCATATTTGTTGCTCAAATGCTTAACTGGCCGATTCCTGGTGGAACATCATTACACTTCGTAGGAGGAGCACTTGCAGCCATTTTATATGGGTTAAAGGGAGCATTCATAATAATGTTCTTAGTACTTTTAGTTCAGGCAGTTGTCTTTCATGATGGAGGAATAACAACATTAGGTGCTAATGTCCTTAATATGGGAATAATTGCTCCTGTTGTGGGATACTATATCTATAAGCTTATTACAACAAAGACAAATATTGAGAATAAGGAATTCATAGGTGCGTTCTTAGGAGGATGGTTTAGCATAACTCTAGCTGGTATTGCTTGTGGCATTGAGCTGGGACTATCTACACAGTTCCTATATGGATTAAGCGTAAGCGTTCCAGTTATGGCTATTGGCCATTTTCTCCTTGGTATAGTTGAGGGGATAATTACTGCACTTGTTATTAAATATCTTAGAAAGGAGGGTGAATGATCATGTTTCATGACTTCTTTGAGAAATATAAGAAAGCATGGATCATAATTGGAGTATTATTGATATTAAGTCCATTATTTGGTGTATATTTAGCGGATTTAGTAGGCTATCATGAACCTCTTGATATAGTCGCAGAGAAGTTAGGTCTCGAGGAGAAAACAGGATTTTATGAAACACCATTTGCAGATTATACGGTCCCTAACCTACCAGATTGGTTAGGATATATTATCTCTGGAATAATAGGAGTCCTATTCATTCTTGCCATAGGACTTCTAATTAGAGCTTACTATAGGTGGAAGAAGAGTGAATAAAATAATCATGAGCTTCCTTAAAGAAGCAAATTCAATCCTTGAGCCATTTTTTATTTTTAGGGACAAATGGTTCTTCTCACCTCCTTCATTTGTAATTTTTTCATTTTTTATGACGGTTTATTCATCCTTTATAGACTCATTAAGAATATTAATTCTGCTCCTTATATTTAGCGTATTTATGACATTTCTGCTTGCTGATAGTAAATTAAGAATTATTAAGATGGGTTTGATACCCTCCATTTTTAGCTTATTAATAGCCCTTCCTAAAATAATCATTTATGGTTTTTCTGACGAGATTAAATTATTCCTCTTAAGAGTTTTAGTTTCAAGTCTCTTCATAATTTTATGTATTGGATATCTAGGAATTTACGGTTTTCTTAGCGGCCTTAATAGATTAGGAGTGCCTAGAAAATTCCTATTTGCAGTTTATATGTTTCTACACAACATAACAATTATGATTAATGAGGCTTTTAAAATTCTGGTAGCGAGGCTATCAAGAGAAGTAAAAAGTGATATAAAAAGTATCTGGAATTCATTGGCTTTTACAACAGCTGCAATCATGGAAAGAAGTAGATATAAAGCAAAAATGCAGTACCTTGCTTTAAGATCAAGAGGAGGTCTTGTAATACCAGATTCGGAGTTTTCAAAGTTTGATGTTATCCTTTACATGGTGATTGCATTATGTGTTGTCTTGATGTTATTGTAAGAGATGTTTGGTTTTATTATAGGAAGGGAGCTTATATATTCAAAGGAGCAAATACTGAATTTAAATGTGGAAGAATAAACGTTCTCGTCGGTCCGGTTGGTGGAGGAAAAACTACGCTTCTTTTGTTAATTTCTGGGTTAATTGTTCCTCAAAAAGGCGAAATTCTAATAGGCAATATGAGAGCACATCAAATTGATAGGAAGGTCTTTGGAGTCGCTTTTCAAAATCCAGATGATCAACTCTTTAACCCAACAGTGTATGATGAATTAGCATATAGCATAAGAAAGCTTAAGAACAATTTTAAAGAAGATGTCCTAAAAATTGCGAAGAGATTTAAAATAGAAGAATTGCTTAATAAGAGAGTTTTGGAGCTAAGCTTTGGTGAGAAGAAACTTGTTTCGATTGCGAGCATTTTAGTGCATGATCCTGAGATAATTTTACTTGATGAGCCTACAGCAAATTTGTCTCCAGGGAAGAAAAGGATAGTTATGGATGTGTTGATTGAATTAAAGATGAAGAGAAAGAATATAATAGTTGCAACTCATGACATTAGTTTTGCTGAAAAAATCGCTGATACTTTATTTCTCGTTAGGGATGGAAAAGTTCTTCAGATAGATAAAAAGATGAATCTTGAAGATTTGCTAGATTAAAAAGCTTAGACTTTGAAACAAAGAAACTTAACAAGCTCAACTCCAGGAATATTTTCTACCTCCTTAACTAAATCTTTGAGTTCAGAGGCTTTACCTTTAAACATCACAACCTCTAGGCACCTATCTTCAGTCAAATGTACATGAGTATTAAACAATATTGAGTCGAGATGATGATGCTGCACATGAACCAATTTTTTCATCGTATCTCCACGAGTATGAAGGTAAGTAAAGGCTACAATACCTATAACTGGAGAATCCTGGTAAAGAAGAGCTTCTCTTTCAGCTATATAGCTCTGAACAGCCTCAGTTATAACTTTAGACCTACTTTTTAATCCGAGCTTCTGAATAAGATTATCAAGCCTTTCAAGCACATCGTTTGGTATTGTAACACCAGTTCTTCTTACTCTCAATTTTACCACACCTTATCTATAAACTCTAACAATAAATGATTCCTTTTTAAGATATAAAATTGATTATAGATAGTATGCCTGAAATCTTCTTTAAAAAATTTGAATAATCATTCATATTTTTAAATTTTTAAAATTATTACTATTTATCTCTGCAAAATCCTTTTTTAATACATTATTATTGTTAAAATTGGTTAAAGATAAAAACAAAGTTATCATTAAAATATATTTATTGATTGATTAATTGTATGTGATTTAAATGAAGTGGGAGAAGGTATTTGCACCCGCATATTCTTTATTAAAGATAAAACTCGAGCCAGGAGAATCGGTTAAAGCTGAACCGGGAGCAATGGTTTTGATGAAAGGAGATATTGATATTAAAACTGGAATTGAAGAAGGTTTATTAAAGGGACTAGGGAGAAAGCTACTAGGAGGGGAATCCTTATTCATGAATACATATATAGCAAAAGGTCCTGCAGAGGTATGGTTTGCCTCTCCATTTCCTGGAGACATAGGTTATATTGAGCTTAAAGGTGGCGAAATACACATACAGGATGTTGCATATTTGGCTCACCATGGTGATATCACAATAGGTATTAAATTCAGAGGATTTAAGGGACTACTTGCTGAAGGAGAAGTATTTTGGCTAAAAGCGGAGGGGACAGGAGGAGTTTGGGTGAGTGCATACGGAGGATTAGAAGTCATTGAACTAGCGCCAGGAGAAAAAGTGACATTAGATAATTTCCATACTGTAGCAATCGAGGGAACAGTTAACTGGAAGGTAAGATTAATAAAGGGAGGGCTAAAGACAAAGCTATTCGGTGGTGAAGGTCTAGTAATAGAGGCAGAAGGTCCTGGAAAAATATTCCTGTCTCTTATACACATCTGACGCTGCCGACGAATTAGACGGTGTAGATCTCGGTGGTCGCCGTATCAT
>CBDULE010000069.1:0-7150 GCA_965367995.1 uncultured archaeon
GCATGAAGCAATATGAGTTTTTCTTTTAGCATATTGAACAATTTACTTTCAATTAAGAAGACAACTCTCCCATCTTGACTGAGATGTTGAATCGAATCTTCTACAAATCTATGTAACAGTTCTATTGGCTCGTGATTTCCTCTAATAGCTAAAAGCATGCTACTATTAATGTACTTGTCTAATTCATCTTTTACGAGATACGGCGGGTTAAAAATTATTAAGTCAAATAGTTCTTCCGAAGAAATTGGCTCAAAAAGATCTCCTTGCCTTATATCTATATTAACACCATTTATTTTCGCATTAAGTTCAGCGCATTTCACTGCTTTGTAAGAAATATCTGTAGCGGTTACTATCGCATCATGTTTCGCCAGATTTATAGCGATAAGTCCTGTTCCAGTGCCTATCTCTAATACTTTCGGTCTTTTTACTATTATCTTTAAGTTTTGAAGTTCTTTCATTACGACTTCGAGCAAAAATAATGAATCATCACTAGGAGGATAAACACCATCACACTCTCTTATTCTCATACAAACCCCAAAAACGAAACTATTTTCTGATATATTTCTTCCTCTATTTTTGCTCTCATACTCTCAGTAGTATGCTTAAATAGCACATACAGTTTTGTATCTTGTCTTCTTTTTACCTCTCGTATAAATGGATGATTATATCTAAATGCAATGACACCAATAACCGGCTTTCTAGAATTTAGAGCTTTTCTAACAGCTTCTTGAAAGGCTAAAGAAAAAAGTTCCATTTTCCCTATTTCATCAATAACTATTATATCCGCGTTTCTTATAGCTGTTAGTATGGCGTTAACACCTATTCTCTCGAATGTATCAATATCAACCCCATATTTCGAGACACGATACCTTGACTTTATCTCTACACTAGCTAATACGCCTTCGGCACCAGTGAGTACATCTATTACCTTAAATCCCCACCTTTTTCCTTTAATCCTCACTTCGGGACAAAAAATTCCTCCAATGATTAACTGTCTCTCTTTTAATTTGGTAATTATCCTCTTAAGTAGAGAAGTTTTTCCAGAAGCAGGAGGGCCAGTAATTAAGAAATTTTTAACTATCATATTAGCTCATCTTGTCTGAAAGCATTTAATTTAAAAGTTCATCCCTTCTAAGAATAAACTTTAGTTTTATTTTTCAGAATTTAGAATGCTATAGGGTCTTCAGAATGACTGTTGATTTAGAGAATTTAAAGGAGATCTGGAGACTCGTAATAACAAGCGGTAGTAGAGGTATTCCATTTTCAGAGATAAAAACGAAATTAGATATTCCAGAAGAAAAGCTAAATGAGCTAATAGCCTTACTTCATAAGCTTTACTTAATAGAATATCTATCAACATCCGATGGAAAAAATGTATTAGTGAGAAAGAGATATATCCTAGGTAATCCCCTAGATGAAATACCTTGTTTAGGATGCCCCTCGATAAATGATTGTACCATAGGTGGAAGCAAAATATCAACTGAAGGTTGTATTAAATTTCTAAAATGGCTTGAAAGCCTTTCTGACGTCGAAGGTGACTAAAAATAGGCTACGTGAAAGAATAATGGTCTTGTTTCAGGACATTACATTAGATTTTGAAGGTCTTAAACTTCGATTAGTAAGAGAAGGAGCTACTGATTATTTTATACCTGACCCTTTATATTATGTTAAGGATAAGCATAGTTATCTACCTACGGAACTTCCGGTTTTTTATAATCCTTTAATGGAAATAAACAGAGATTTAAGCATTTTAGCACTTAGAGCTTATACGAATATTATTAATCCCTTAGAGGTTTATGTAGAAGCTCTTGCTGGAACGGGAATCAGAGGTTTTAGAGTATATAATGAAGTTTCTCAGAACATTTTGATTATTCAGAATGATATTAACCCTTTAGCATACAAACTTATGAATTTTAACAGAGAATACTGGAATATACCTAGTGAAAAAATGAAGTTATATAAAGAGGATGCAAACTTCTTGTTATATTATCTAGTAAAGAAAGAAAAAATGCGTTTGGATGCCATTGAAATAGATCCCTATGGAACACCAGCTCCTTTTTTAGCATCAACTTTTAACGTCATTAAAGGCAAGAAGGGACTTATACTTATAACAGCAACTGACACAGCTCCATTAACTGGTAAATATCCTAACTCTGCATTGAGAAAGTATGCGGTTTTGCTTAGAAAATCTCCATTTTCCAAAGAGGTTGCAGTTAGAGCTCTAATATATGCTATAGGAAAAGAAGCAACAGTCTTCTCTAAGAGAATAATTCCTTTATTTGGCTTTTTCACGCATCATTTTATAAAAATCGCTGCTATAGTTACGCGCGGAAAAAAAGAAGCAGATAAATTTTGGAGGGAGATAGGTTGGATTATTTTTAGAAAATCCTATTTTAGTATACATCGTAATATTATGCCTCCTTGTGGGGAAGAAATAATTGGGCCTTTATGGATCGGGATGATATATAATAAGGAGTTTCTTCAGGAAATGTTGAATGAACTTAAAAAATCCCAAATTTCTGAGAAAAATAAGCGAATTCTTGAGAAAATATTATCATGGGAGATGGAAATTCCCGAACAGCCATTTTACTATGATCTTCATCTATTAGCAAGTGAATTAAGAGTTAACCCTCCTTCAGTGGATAAAGAGGTTGATGCTTTAAAGTCATCTGGATATAAAGCCGTAAGAACCCACTTTGGAAATTGGTGTGTTAGAACCAACGCACCCATCGAAGTGTTGAGGAATATTGTAAAAAATTTAGCCTAGAAAATCAACGAGGTTTATTACGTTTTTTCCTCTAACAACGTCCTTTGTCTTCGATTCCTTTTTGTTTTTCTCATATTGTTCAAATACATCAAGAATTCCTTGGTCAACGAAGAATAAGATATCTACGCTCTCTAGAACATCAAGTCTGCTCTTGCTATACTCATAAGCTCCCCATTTCCTAACAAGATCCCTAGCCAAACTAAGATATTTAAGAGCCATTCCTCTTCTAATCGTTAGTACTATTTCACCTCCGCATTTAGGACATTTGCCAGATAGGGGTATTCTCCTATACCTTGCATTGCATTTCTTACATCTGAATTCTTGAACTCCATATTTCCTAAGGTTTCCTACAATATCCCTCAGTAAGTGAACCTCCAATATTCTGTCTGCTGCATCTTTAATATCTACAGCAATAATTTTACTCATTACCTTAAATTCATACTCAACTTTTTCTTTCATTGTGCTTAACTTGCTGTATATTGTTTCCCTCGGTCCAAGAGCTATATCTGATGTATCAAATGAAAACCAAAAATCAACATATTGTTCTGGTTTTCCAAGCTTCTTTTCAACATTGGAAATTATATCCTCTATTTCCTCTGGAGGGGCAAAATTAAGACTCTTTCGATAGAATTCTAGAGGAATTTCCTTCATTACGTCTAAGTTATATACCTCTGAATCAACCTCCAATGGGTTCAATATTGTTGTTATTACGAGAGGGGCATCCATCATACCTCCTCTGCTGACTGGTAAATATTCCCTAGAGAAATTAAGTAAAGCATCTAGCAGAAGAATTATCGCATCTTCGTCACCATCACAGTTTCTTCTTTTAGCTGCATGCCAATATGGATGAGCGTATATTACTCTAGCCTTTGTAAAACCAATAATTCTTCCCAATATACCTGCTGATGTATGAGGAGCTATTCCAATTACAAGATGTCCTATTAGGTCCTCCTTGCTATTTATGTTATAAAATGGCTCTAGACCGTAGAATTTTACTAATAACTCATCGATGAACTTTGCAACATTTACCATATATTCTGCTGCTTCTTCATTAATGATTATATCTTGAACTTTAAGCTCCAAAATTTGGTCATCGCTAACCAGAGGTTTTCCATTAATATCTTTAGTATAGCCAAGCCGCCTTAATTTCTCAACGGAAACACCTATTTCTCTCGGTCTAAAATGCGTCAAAGGAGCATCTGTAGCATCAAATCTTATCGTTCCATCCCTAAAGACAAACAGTTTATATTTTGCTCTTAGTATCCCCTTCTCAAGAGGTTCTGGAACTTTATTTCTAGATATTAAGCCTATTACAGCCCTAACCTCTATTGATGGAGATACCTTGAGTTTTCTTGCAGCTTCATTGAATTCCTTAGCTATATCTACCTTATAGTTTCTTATTGGTTTAAGCTCCCTATTACATCTTGGACAAATTCCTGGTGATTCACTTTCAAATCCGCATTTTTGACATTTATAGACATAAACGGTTCTGACATTACACTTAGGGCATAAGTTCTTATATGTGATTAATCCACATCGAGGACATTTCTTATAGACAGCTTCTATCTCTATTATCTTTGACTTTTCCATGACTTTTTTCAGGGATCTAGATTGTTGAGCAAGTTTTCCTAATGGAAAGAGCGCGTGAACAGGAGGCTTCATCTTTCTTGGTTTTGCTTTTTCAGGTCTTCCCATTCTTAAACCAATAAATACTGGGTATTTATCATAAACTATTAATCCATTGTTATTAATAACTTGCAACGCATTAGCTCCATTAAAACTAATAATTGCATCTAGAGTTAGACGGAGAGCATCAAAATCTTCCTCCTTTAGGATGATTTTCCCATCTTGAACTATATGCTCAACTAGAAGTCTCTCTAAAATTTCTTTAATTTCGCTATCATAGATGATTTCTCTATTCACAAGTTTTTCCTTC
The DNA here is from genome assembly GCA_965367995.1 of uncultured archaeon. GTDB lineage: Archaea > Asgardarchaeota > Njordarchaeia > Njordarchaeales > Njordarchaeaceae > Njordarchaeum. The sequence goes on from CBDULE010000069.1 coordinate 4,704, forward strand.
AAAACCTTTAATTGCTCTACCGTAATATTTCTCCAGAAATAAGTCCATTTTGGATGCAAAGGTATTCTTAACTTTTTCATCAACTCGAAAGCGAATTTAGGATTTCTTTCTGCTTTAAGAATTAGATCATCTAGAGAATACTCATCAGCGTTTTCAATTTTACTTTTTATCCTCTCTCTTAACTCTTGAACCCACCAATCTTCAACAATTGGTGAAGGTAAAATAACATGATTATTCTCGAGGAACTCTCCAATACCCACTAAGATATCCCCTAAAAATAAGATTTTATCAACTTTCTCAGCTATTTTAATTGCTTGTTCTACATCCCTAACTGCAATAACGCTTCCATCCTTTAAACGGACTATTGGTGGTGCTATTGTATCAACTGGCATTGTTATAGCTCCTTTTCCAGGTCGTTCTGGCTTTATCTGAGTTCCTACCGCCAGAAAAGATCCCGTTAAATACATAGTGGCTGGATGAATTCCGACAGCTGCTAATCCTGTGTTTCTCGCTCTACCATACCTAAGTCTAAAGCCTCCCGGACGAGATGGATGCGATAAAATAGGTCTTCCAGCAGGAAGATCAGCTAAATATGTGCTATTTGGCTCAACTTTTATTTCATTATTTCCTTTTTCTTCGTTTTTTTCCTCCTCTTTTTCAAGATGAACGAGATCTTCAAGCCAATCCCAGCCTTCAATTCCATATCTTCTTACTATCTTTAGAACCTTCTTTGCTTTTGCAATTATACCATCATTTATCACTAAAACAGCCCCACCTCGAACTCTATTCGTCTCAACATTTGGAAGGTTCTTGTATGGACCAGATACTTCGACATCTAACGTACCTTCTCCAGTTATTTCAATAGGTATATGCTGAAGAGCAAACTCGAGTTTCTCCCTCACAACCGGATACTGCAGATGTTGATACCTATCATAGAGAACTACTTCCTCAATATATCTCTCAATCTCTCGCTTTGTAGGTTTATATGGAGGAAGCCCTAAGGTTCTCCTAACGATATCTGCTATAACTACTGTTAAAGCTACTTCGGTTCCACCTGCCGAACGAATTGGGCCAGCATAGTACACTGCGAGGTGCCCATCATCTCTTATCTTAACATCAATAACACCTTCTAGGGGGGCAGCAGTAATACCTTGAACAAGTATTGAAGTCGCTGTTTTAATTGCTTGAAACGCTTTTTCCCTCTTATCTTTCTGTCCCCATTTGCCCATAGCAATTTCTTTAGCTACTATAAACGCGATCTCTTCTACTTCCTTTCCTTGTTGCAAAAGTTCTCTAATTCTTTTAGCTATTCCAGGAGGACCAACTGTAGCTTCAACTCTAGATGCCATATCGCTAGCTATCTTTATTTCTGGGAAAGGTTGTGGATCGAATCCTTTAGCCCTAGCCTTCTCTGCAACTTCATACGCTTTCTTTAGTTTTTCTATAAGCTCCTCAAAGTACTCCTTGTACTCCTCTGGAAAAACCAACGTCTCAGGTATGTTTAATTCCTTAACCATTATGAACCCTCAAAACTTATACTCTGCTAAAAGATATAGTAAAAACCGTATCACAATACAAAAAGACGGGTGATTGAAAGTTGATTAGTGTACTCGTAGACCCCGTTCATTCTGAACTCGGGTTTAAAGTGTTAAGAATAGGTAACTTCCCCGAAATACGTATAGATTATAAGAAGTTTCCTGATGGCGAAACATATGTGAGACTCAAGAGCACTATTAATGGTAAGAGGATCGCCTATATTACTACTGGTTATCCACAACAGGATGAAAGCATTATTAGAACGCTCTTTATCACAAAAACACTGAAAGAATTAGGAGCCAAAGAGGTCATCGTAGTTTATGCTTACTTTCCTTACGCAAGACAAGATAAGCGATTTCTTGAAGGAGAAGCTATATCTGCTAGAATCGTTGCAGAAGCTATTATAAATGCCGGAGCAGACGAGCTGATAACCATTGATGTGCATGCTGAAGAGGTATATGAAGGATTACCCTTCAAAAACATCACTACAGAAGAGATCTGGGCAGAATTCGTGAAAAAATACGAAGAGCCTTTCCTAATCGCACCAGATAAGGGAAGAATGGACTTCATTAAAAGAATAGCAGAGAGAGCAGGGTTAAGAGAAGATTACATCGCATTCCAAAAGAAGAGAGATTTGGTCACTGGAAAAATAGTAGGACACGAACCCATAGATAAAGAGAAATTCATGGAATTATTAAGAAACAAGAAAACAGCAGTATTGATTGATGATATAATAAGCACAGGAGGAACAGCAGCAAGCGTCATAAAGGAATTAAGAGGAAAATTCAAAGGAAAAATAGTAGCAGGATTCACACATGGCTTATTCTTGCCTGGCTCTATTGCTGTCTCTTATACACATCTCCGAGCCCACGAGACCTCTCTACATCTCGTATGCCGTCTTCTGCTTGAAA
>CBDULE010000070.1:0-6941 GCA_965367995.1 uncultured archaeon
CCACCGAGATCTACACCGTCTAATTCGTCGGCAGCGTCAGATGTGTATAAGAGACAGATATAATAGTTAATGTTGAGTATGCAGCTATTTGTGGCTCTGATATCCTTATAATGTATGATAAACATCCATATGAGCCTCCAGTGATAATGGGTCATGAATTTTCTGGTATTGTCGCTGAAGATAAAGGAGAGTGGAAAAAAGGAGATAGAGTTACTTCTCAAACTACTTTCTCAACATGTGGTAAATGTTTCTTGTGCAGATCTGGATACCCGCAACATTGCCCCGAGAAGAAGGTTATAGGAATTAAAGCTAATGGTGCTTTTGCTCCTAAAATTTTAGTTCCTATAAACGGTCTTCATAGGGTTCCGGATAATGTTAGTTTGCTTGAAGCTTCTATTACAGAAATTGCTGCTGATGTTTATTATGCACTAATAGAAAGAGCACATCTACAACCAGGAGAATTTGTTGCAATCTTTGGTCCAGGAGCGGCTGGTTTATTCGCTGTTCAAATAGCTAAAGCTACTGGAGCGGAGGTTGCTATAGTTGGAACTAAAAGTGAGAGGAGCCAATATAGACTTGAAATCGCAGAGAAATTAGGTGCTGATTATATACTTTATACTGATGAAGATCCCGTTAGGGAAATAAGGAGGCTTACTAACGGTCTTGGAGCTGATGTTGTATTTGAGGCAAGCGGTTCATCCTCTGGAGTAATTCAAGCTCTTCATTCTGCAAGGAATCTCGGAAGAGTAGTTGCCTTTGGAATTCCAAAAAGTGATGTAACATTGCCATGGAGCAAATTCGTTTTCAAAGCAATAAATGTAATCTTTCATTTATCATCTAGCTGGACTTCTTGGGAGAGAGTTCTACAGCTAATGAAGGAAGGAAAAATCAAAGCAAAGCCATTGATATCTAAAGTATATAAGCTTGAGGAATGGGAGAAAGCTTTTGAAGAAGCTGCTCATGGTAAAGCTGTTAGAGTGGTGTTGAAGCCTTGAAAGCTATTGTAATAAATGAGAAAGATAATGTAGCAACGGCTATAGTTGATATAAAGAAAGGAGAGAAGATAGTAATTAAGGGCAGAGAAATAACGTTGCTTGATGATATTCCTATGGGTCATAAATTTGCTATTAGAGAGATAAAGAAAGGAGAACCGATAATAAAGTATGGGGAAATCATTGGGATTGCTAAAGAGGATATAAAAGTTGGCCAATACGTCCACGTTCATAACATAAGGAGTAGATATCAAGGAGTTAGGGAGGTTGATATTGATGTATGAGATATTAGGATGGAGAAGGGAGAACGGGGATTTTGGAATAAGAAATCATGTAATAGTTTTATCTTCAGTAGCATGCGCAAACAATGCTGTTCTTGAGATTGCTAGAAGAACTGGTGCTATATCAGTAATTCATAATCAAGGAGCTTGTGGGATGTTCAGTACAGATAGAGAACAGTTTGTAAGAACTATAGTTAATATTGGAAGCCATCCAAATGTTGCTTTTACTTTGGTTGTTGGATTGGGATGCGAAGGCGTTGATGCTCATAAGATTGCGGATATGATATCTAAGAGAGGGAGAGAGGCCGAATCATTGTTAATTCAAGAGGAGGGATTAAGAAAGACGATTGAGAAGGGAGTTAGAATAATAGAGAAAGCTAAAGAATCGCTAGAGCCTAGAAAGGATAGGGGCTCATTTGAAGATTTAATAATAGGAGTAAAATGTGGCGCTTCTGATTATTCCTCAGGATTAGTATCAAACCCAGTTGTTGGAAAAGTTGTTGATTTCATGATAGATAATGGAGCTACAGTCATGTTTGGAGAGAGATTAGAGGTTGTTGGAGCTGAGCATATAATAGCTAAAAGAGCAAAAAACGAAGAGGTAAGAAGGGATTTCTTGAGAAGAATAAAGAAAGCTATTGATGATGTTAATAAATTAGGAACTGATTGGATTGGTTCTCAACCCTCAATGGGCAATATAATGGGAGGGATAAGCACTATAGAGGAGAAATCAATTGGAGCGATTCTAAAAGCTGGAACTAGAACCCTACAGGGATGCGTTGACTATGCTGAAAGACCGAAGGGAAAGGGATTATACTTTATGGACGCTCCTGGATTCGATGTCCAAGCAGTTAGCGGACTTGTAGCAGGAGGTAGTCATATAGTTTTATTTACGACTGGAAGAGGAACTTATCTTGGCTCTCCTGTATCTCCTGTAATAAAAATAACTGCAAATCCAGTAACAGTAAAGAAACTTTATGATGCTATAGATGTGGATTTAAGCTTCGTACTTCTTGAAGTTCTAGAGAAGGATGCTGATATAAATGAACTTTTAGAAAGAGGAAAGAAAATTCTTATTGAGAAGATTATGAAAGTAGCTAATGGTGAGCTTACTAGATCCGAAATGAATGGGAATATTGAATTTTCCATTGAAAGAATAGGTCCAACCGCATAAGAGGTGGGATAATATGAAGGGTGAAGTTCCTTCTGCAATCTCATTTGGAGAAACGATGATAAGATTATCAACAAAAAATTTTGAGAGATTTGAACAGGCTAAAGAGCTTAATATAAGTATTGGAGGGGCTGAATCAAACTTTGCAATAGCCTTTGCAAGATTGGGTGGAAGAGCTGCTTGGATAAGCAAGCTAACGAACAATCCTCTCGGTAGATTCATAGTGAATAAAATTAGGGAGCATGGAGTGGATGTTTCTCACGTTATTTGGACTGATAAATATAGAGTTGGAGTTTATTTCATAGAATTCGGAAGGAAGCCAAGGGCTACGCAAGTAATTTATGATAGAAAGAATTCAGCAATTGCAAATATAATGCCCAAAGAGGTGAATTGGAACATTCTCGCAGATTACGATATATTTCATACGACTGGAATTACTTTTGCACTTAGTGAGACATGTAGAAAAACCGCAGAAATCGGAATTAAAAAGGCGAAAGAACTCTCAACAAAGGTTTCATTCGATGTTAATTATAGGTCGAAGCTTTGGTCTCCTAAAAAAGCATATGAAGTCTTAGACCCAATATTGCATAAGGTGGATATACTTTTCGTAACTAAAAGTGATGCTAAATTAGTTCTTAACATTAGTGGAAGTAATGAAGAAATTGCTGAGAAGCTCTATGAAAAATACAATCCTGAAGTTTTAGTTGTTACTCTTGGAGGAGAAGGTGCTATAGCCATAAAAGATGGGAAAATATACAAAGCAGAGCCGTATGAAATAGAGGTTGTTGATAGGATTGGAGCTGGAGACGCATTTGATGCTGGATTTGATTTCATATATGTCGAGAAAGGAGATTTTAAAGAAGCCCTTGAGTGGGGAGTTGCTATGGCAGCTTACGCACATACAATTCCTGGAGATCTAATGTTTATAACTAGGGAGGAAATAGAAGCTCTCGTTAGGAGAAGATATCAAGGAGAAATCGTTAGGTGAATTTTATGGTTTTTAGGGGAATATTTCCTCCAGCCATAACACCGTTTAAGGAAAATGAGGAGATAGACGAGGATAAACTCAAGGATTTCTTAGATTTCCTTATCAAAAGAGGAGTTCATGGAATATTCCTTCTTGGCACCAACGGAGAAGCACCTATGCTTACTACAGAGGAGAAAAAGTTAGTTATGAAGATAGCAGTTGAGCATGTAAATGGTAAAGTTCCAGTAATCGTTGGAGCTGGAGCAGTAAGCACTAAGGAAGCAATAGAGCTTGGGAGGTTTGCTGAAAAAGTTGGAGCAGATGCTATTCATGTCGTCACACCATACTATTATCCAGTGACCCAAGAAGGTCTTATTAAACATTACAGCAAAATAGCTATGAGCGTTGAAATACCAGTCATTGTTTATTATATTCCTTCGCTCACTCACAATAGGATGGAGATAAAAACTCTTAAGAAGATAGCTAGTTTCCCTAGAATTGCTGGTTTAAAGGACAGCTCAAAAGATTTAGCATGGTTTCATGCAGCTATAGTAGAGATAAAGAGCGTTAGAGATGACTTCTCATTCCTCTGCGGAAGCGATGCTCTCATATTTACTTATCTACAGTTTGGTGCTTCAGGAGCCGTCTCAGCTATTGCAAATGTTTTTCCAGAACTAGTTGTTGAACTCTATAATTCATTTATTAAAGGAGATCACGAGGAGGCCCTTATGCTACAAGATAAAGTTCTCAGGATAAGAAGAATATTTAAAGGATATCCATACATGTCAGCAATTAAAGCTGCCTTAAAACTCAGAGGCTTCGATTTTGGTAATCTAAGAAGCCCTCTTCAATCCCTAGAGAAAGCAGATTTAGAAAAACTCAAATTAGAGCTCCAGATGCTTAAATTGATCTAATTCTTACTTCCTTCATATTCTCATTTTTCCTTTTTGTAGGAGAAATTACATTTAATCTTATATCATCTTCAATGGCATACAAAAGTTTTTTATAGGTATCTTAAGAAATACTTCTCGCTGTTATAATTCTACCAAATTTTCTTGAGTAAAAAATGCATTAATAATCTTTTTCAATAATTACGTAATTTATATAAACTATGAAAATACTGTAGTATAATTGCATATAACGAATGGAGGTATTTTTCATGTCAAGAAAAATTCCAAATTATATCTATTTTGAAGATACACCTTTTGGGAAGCTTGAGAAGGAAATTTGGATCGCCTCTGAGGAGGATATAGATAAAATTCTAGAAGAGTATGGAATACCAAGTCCACCTGAGCTTGCAAAACCAGGAGTATATATTCAAACAACGCCCGGATATAAAGTCTTCGAGAATCTAAAAAAGTGTGATGTCATAATAATCCCAGTAGGAAGCACAGAATTTCATGGGAATCATCTTCCCTCTGGAACAGATACGCTTTATGTTACCCAGATAGCAGAAGCTGTTAGAAGATATTTACTAAATAAGAAGGGTATTCCCTTAGGCTTGACATGGCCAATATCATATGGAGCGCATCCATGGCATCATTATGGAATGCCTGGTACTGTCATTATAGAGGAGGAAAACTTGAAGAATTACATATTGGATGTCATGTTAGGGCTTTGGAATATGGGTTATAGGAAACAAATTCTGATAAATAATCATGGTCATTTCTGGGTTCTAGAATCCGCCGTACAAGAGTTTATGAAAAAATATCAACTGCCAGGAATGTACTTTGCACTTGATTGGCATAGAGCTGCTAGAAAGTTTTTCTTTACTAAAGAAAAAGGAGGAGAATTCGAAACTGATTTCGTTCACGCCGATGAAGCTGAGACATCACTAGCTCTTCTTCTCTTCCCTAAGGATATGGTATCCATGGAACATGCTGTAGATACTTCGCCTAAAGGTTACCTTCCAGATGGTCACTTTGATAAAGCAGTTGATGGTTTGATGAGACCGTTCAGATGGAGCAGTGCTCAAGGACATATACCATTAGAGATCGTTGCAACACCAGAAGGTATCGTAGGAAAAGCTACTTTAGCGGATGCGAAAAAAGCTAAGAGAGCGGTAGCATTTATATTAAGATACCTCACAATGCTTATAGAACATATATTAGAAGCATTTCCACCAGGAAAAGTGCCACCAGTAGAAGAGGTAACATTTAGAACTAGAGAAGAGATGGAGCCTTATCTGAAAATGCCTTGGGAGAAAGGTTGGAAGCCAGTTTATGGGCTTGTAAAGAGATTAGGAAGAATCTAAATTCTTTCTTAATTTTTTGAGAGATCTCTCTTATAAGTTAGCTTAGAGGCTATAAAAACTTGATATTAACTTTTTCTATTTAAAGCGTGTTTAATGAATGATATATATTAAAATCTTTAAATATGTATTTTACGTAAATTCATTAGAACCTTTAACTTCTTAAATAAAAATTTTCGCAATATGGTGTAAGATATGGAAAGAAAAGCACTTATAGCAATCGTGGTAGTAGCTGTCATTGTTATTGGTGGAGTTGTAGCGTACTGGTATTTAACAAAACCAAAGAAAGTAACACTAGTTGTCGAGTACGGCCAGCCATGGCAGTATCTCATTGAGAATTTAACACTAGAGCAGTTCAAAGCAGAAGCTCTGAAGATGGGTTATGACGTAGAAGTCGATTTAGTAATGATTCCATATGGTGTTGATATCATACAAAGGATATCTCAGGATCTAGCACAAGGAACTGCAGGAGATATAATCTTAGTGGATAGCTTTATGATTCCAGAGTTCGCAGAAGCTGGTTATCTACTTGATTTGACACCGTACGTTGAGAATTGGGATGGCTGGAATGCATATCCAGAACCCATGAAGAAAATTGTTACATATAAGGACAAAGTATATGGGGTAATGATTGATACTGATGTCAGAATGTTATGGTATAGGAAGGACATATTTGCTTTAGCAAACATTTCAGAGGATTGGCAACCAAAGAATTGGACTGAGATAATCAATACAGCACTTGAACTAGCAGCTGCGAATTCTACCATCAAATCCGAGCTTAACATTACTGAGTTCTATCCAATCTACTTCCCAGCAGGAACAAAGTGGGGAGAAGCAACAACAATGCAAGGATTCTACATGCTACTCTTAGGTGCTGACAAAGATCCTTACAACAGATTATATGACTACAAGGAGAATAAATGGGTTGGCAAGAGCAAAGCTTTACTAAGAGCATTTCAGTTCTACTATGACATCTATGTCAAGTACAAGATTGCTCCTAAAGAATACAATTTTGCAGAGGATGTATGGTCCAAGCACAGAGAAGCATTTGCGAAAGGATGGGTTGCAATTGACATCGGTGGTTCATGGGAGTGGAATGAGGGATGGGGTCCAAATGGAATCTACCCAATAGAGAACAGAGAAGAAAAAGTAGGTTACGCTAAGATGCCTGGATACGCTGGTGGAGAGGAGGGAGAGAGACCATTCGTAACAATCTCTGGAGGATGGGCTCTGTCTCTTATACACATCTGACGCTGCCGACGAATTAGACGGTGTAGAT
>CBDULE010000071.1:0-6901 GCA_965367995.1 uncultured archaeon
CAAGCAGAAGACGGCATACGAGATGTAGAGAGGTCTCGTGGGCTCGGAGATGTGTATAAGAGACAGGTATTTATATTTCTATACAATACGGCAATAATTGGCTCATTTACTCCTGAAAATTCCTTAAGCTCTTCCTCATCCTTTATTAGTATAACTTTAGCAATATTTGAACTTTGAAGCATTCTGCTAAATCCTTCTATAAGGACATAATCTACATTCTCATCTAAAGTCCCTATTATACTAATAATCCTGTCGATGTGCAAAATATCTTTCATCTTAGCTAATAAAAATAGTTTTTTAGTAGATATTCCGACCACAATATTTGCTCCAGCTTTTGAGAATCTCCATGTATCTGTTCCTTCATAATCTACTTCAAAATCCAGCTCACCTATATGCTTTATAACCGCTACCCTATATCCTCTTTTAACAAGCTCTTTTACTAACCATTCGATCACAGTCGTCTTTCCAGATTTTTCCTTCCGAAGAATGCTATAATCCTCATCTCTTCACCTCTATAATTATTTTCTCATCGCCTATAATCTCTACATCTTTTAAGCTCGAAATCATTGCTAGGATAATCTTTCTAAATAGTTTCATTACCCAAGGATTTAGGAATACGACTTTATCATTAACCTTCAATATAACCTTCTTCTCTGATGCTAATACGACGCAATCACTAATCTTCCTTTCTCCATTAACAACAGAAACAGAGAAATCATAGCAACTCTTAAAACCGCACTTCTTACAATCTATCTTTGGAAGCTTAGAGTAGATCTTTGAAATTTTGATCCTATATGGCAACTCTTTCTTAAGCTTTTCAATATCCTGAGGTTTTTCAATAATAAGAGAGTTTTCGATTCCTAAAGTTCCAAGATAGATGTAAATAGCGGGATTTGATAAAACAACTTTCTTAAATTCCTCCTTTGGAATGCAAGCTTTGTTTGAGCACATTAGCAAACTGTTTTTATCAGTATAAATCATTTCTACCAACTCTACATCTTCTATACTAGCAATCTCTTTCAATATCGTGAGAACTTTATTTTTAAGTCTCAAATTTCTTATCTCAATTATCGGAAATAACATATTCAACCACCATTAAAATGAAGATAAATGCATATAGACTTATTCTTAATCTAATTTATATATTAGTTAATATTCATGCTAGCTAAATATGGGTATTAAGAATGCACAATAGAAAAACTTAAAACATTTGTTCTTAGCTTGTTCTAATAAATAAAATGAAATAATCCTAGGCTTTAATCACGATTTTTAAGGCGAGAAAAGTTTTGTTAATGCAAATTTAACAAGAAATGGTAAAAGGAGTAATATTCAGTTTGGAGGTATGAGAGATTAATATTTCGTATTAATCATTCAAAATAAAAACGATAATTTTTTATGAGCTATATTACCATATATTACCATCCTTCTCTATCATGCGCATTCTTAAAATGCGTATGGTAGGGGGGACGTAAAAATGGTTGATTGAAAATGAATGTAAAAACAACATTAATACTAATGTTATTACTACTTTCAATACCTCTGTTTAATGCCCCAGCTCTTGTATCTGAGAAATCTCAGCATAATCCTTTAGAATCAGAGTCCTTAGTTCCCATACCACTTGAACAAGAATATTCATTTGTACTGGAACCAAGCAACAGATCAACTTACCTCTTTGTTGAAATCCCAGAAGGTGGTTTATATAACTTCAGCCTCTATGCAGAAAACAACCTGAACATGTATCAGCGATATAGTATTAACTTCGAGTATAAACACATTGAATACAATTATTTCTCTATGAGAAACGATTCTTCATATTCCTACTATATAACATATAGTTATGGTGTAGATGCCAATTCAAATAGAACAATTAACTTTGTTAGACTAATAATCTCTCCAAATGAGATAAAAATACATCTAACAGTCGATCTAAGCTTAAAGTTTAAGTTGCTTGTAACTGCTATTCAGAAGATTAGTGATGCTGAGGAGCTTAATCAAGGTACAAATACCCTAGAATTTAAGAATGTAAAAGACTCAATTTACATTTACAAGCTATACGTTCTTGATTTTGCAGAAAGCTTTTACCTATTTGATGCCGAGCAAAAAGTTTACGGAGGTTATGTTTGGACTGATTCATACATTTACTACGTTGAAAAAAGAGTTGGATCATATAGTGTAGCATCCTTCTCTTTAATATCTAATGATTCTTATAGTTCATATGCCTACCTATCCACTAAAGCAATCTTATGTTTATTTATCTACCCATATGCAGATGTTAACATTACTTACAAGCTAAACATTACAAAACCTTCCGTTCAAAAAGTATCTAGCTCAGTAAGCTTTACTATTTCTAAGGACAATCCAACTGAGAAAAAATTCTTCCTACTTGAACTTAATCCTGATAAGGTCTACCACATAGGTATGGAATACTTGTCTGGAGGAAACCTCTCAGTACGTTTGTATGGATATATTCCCTCTGGTAGTAGCCTATACTTAAGGAAAATAGCAGAAGTTAGATATTATAATGAGGATAATTATAAGTATTCACTTGATTTCTGGGGCGCATTCATAAGGGAAGAAGATACATTATTTGCCAAAGATGAATATGGAGTGTTCGAAAACACAACTTATCTCTATGGCTACTACATAACTAATGATAACGGAACCCTCTCAGAATATTCTCCAGGTTCACTTTATAGCATAATGTCAGCACCGCTTTCAGGAAATAAAACGATGTTTCCAGTAGTTGTTACCCCTCATGTATATGGTGCTATTGACGAGGATTCAACTATAAAGTTGATTGTAGAGGCGGTAGATACAATAAATCAGCCAGATAATGTAACATTCTCTGTGGATAAATATGGATTGGCTTATAAAGTATTTAAAGTAAAACCAGAAATGGGGAGCAAATACCTTATAAAAGCAGAGGTTTATTCATATAATCCATCAGTTGGCTCAGTAGGTTTTATTGCTTATACTACAGGATTAGTTATAGATGATACGGTCTTTAATAAAATGAATGACGCGAATGAATATTATTGCAGCTCTTATCAAGAACAAACAGCAGTATATGAGTTAGCATCCACATTCCCAACAGATGAGTACATAGTTCTAGTTTATGGCTCGGGTAATACTACAAAGGTAAAAGTAACTTTCGAAAAGTATCAAGTAGAAGAACTTGAGAGCGAAAAAACATTTACATTAACATGGAATAACAAGTTAGCAATCTTCCAATTTAATGTTAAGGCTGATGTTCCATATGAGTTATACATAACAAATTACAATAATTCACGGATATTTGTAGTTATTTTTGATGAATACGGTAAATCTCCATTCAAAGGATTCATGAATTATAGGTTACAAGAAGACTTAACATATGCGTCAGACAACATGAGTATGCTGGGAAAAGCAAACCAGAAGGGTTATATCTTAATACTTGGTTTAAGTGAATTACCAGCAACAGTCAAGGTCTCATTAAAAGTTAATGATAATTACTATCTACAAGGAAGAAACTTTGGATTGATGATAGGTCTTGGAGTAGGATTTGCAGCAGTTGCAATATTGCTTTTATTAACAATGAGAAAGAAGAGAGGGTGAACTTTTTTCTCCTCTTAATATGTTTTTCTATTAATTTTTTAGGATTTTTTAACCCCCTTCCTATTACGCTAAACAGCATACAAATTCCTATTATGGATCATCTCTCCTCTAGAAACATGAGAAAGTTATGATAGCGATTTCCTCCCCAAGAAAATCTCTACCTACACCTATGAATTTCTCATTAACCTTCCCTAAAACTACCAATGATTTCAATCTTCTAGAGCGGATGTAATGGACGTACGAACACCAAACAGTTCGGAATATTACATATTTTAAACAGATTTCATGTCAATTAATCTTCTTGCTAGAATTTATAGTTGGTTTTGCCAAATCCGTATGCTTCATCTTTGTAAAAATTTTATTAAACTACCTCAAACTAGACGATAGTTGAAGAGCATATTTACAGTCATAATTACAGCATAGCAAATAAAAATAGATTTTAATCCTATATTAACCATATGATTAATAATCATAAGGTTATCTAACCATATGGTGAGTCTATAATGTTTGTAGATAGAGAGGAGGAGCTGGGTAAACTATTTAAATACTTGAGGTTATGGGAGAAAGGAAACCTTAAGGGAGTTTTGATTTACGGCTTAAGGAGAGTAGGAAAAACTAGATTAATTGAGGAGTTTATCAAAAGGGCAAAGTATAGAGGTGCAAGACTTGATGCCTCATGGATAAGTACCCCTAGAGATATGCTAAAATTGTTCTCTAAAAAATTAATGAACGCTTTTGATACAGAGATAAGCGTGAGTAGGGAAGAGGATCCTATATTCCAGATAGAAGAAGCACTCAGTTTACCAGAAAAGATAGCTAAAAAGCTAGATGAAAGGATAATAATAGCAATCGATGAATTCCACAGTATGCTTGAGACAATCCCAGTTCACCTATCTAAAGCGGGGTATGGAAAAGCAGATGATATAAGAGAGAGGATATTATGGCTCATAAGAGATAAAATCCAGAGCACTGATAAAGTATTTTGGATACTCTCTACAAGTATAAGTTTCACACTAATCAAGGAAAGATCAAAAGATAAAAAAGGTCGCGATGTTTTATTAAGCACATTAAACCTCCTGAAAGTAGGACCGCTAAAGAAAAGCGATGCGAAGAAATTAGCTATGGCATTAAACTCAGAGCTCTCAGAAAGCAATGCAGAACTCATCGCCGAACTAACAGGAGGCATACCCAGATTGATAGAGGTCATAGCATCCGAGTTAAGAGGAAATAAGGATATACTCAACAAGATACACAAGATGATTGAAGAAGGAAAATTAGATGAGGTATTTGAAGCCATACTCAACTTCATGACCGATTTTTCAAGAAGAGAGCGCATATTGTTAATCAGAGTTTTAAAAGCAGTATCCGAAGATAATCGAACAGTAAAAGATGTAGCAAACTATTTGGGGATGGATAGACAGTCAGCTTATTTACTACTAGAAGAGCTCGTAAGATTAGATTTACTTGTAAAAGAGAAGGTTAATAAAATAGTGAAGTACGAGATAAGATATCCGCTCATGAAGTATTGGCTAAATTTAAGAGTAGAACCAACAAAAACAATGGATATAGTCTTCTCAACCCTAGGAATAACAGCAGAATCTTACATAAGAGAACTGTTTAACCACTGCATAGGAAGAGAGATAACAATCTGGGACGACAGCAAAGGAACTTTTTTAGCAGGAACAAGCGAAGTAATCAAGCTAAAAATAATTAGAACACTAGATCTAGATGAGATAAGGAAATATAATGCAGACGCAGGAATAGTAACAGAGGAAGGATTGATACTCATAGAAGTAAAAGCAAAAGAAAAGGATATCACAAAGGAAATAGTGGCGAGGATATGCAGAAGAGAGGGAAAGTGGTTCCTGATTCATCTAGGAACAGGGGAAATAACAAAACCAGCGGTAGCAGAAGCGATAAAATGCGGAGTAGTCATCATCACAAGAGAAGGAGTAAAGCTAATAGCAAAAAAGACAGACTTCCCGATAATCCCATAAGGTAGAGATTTTTAAAAATAGAAAAGCCTATAGAAGCATTTTAATGCTTAAGATGATATTTAGACGAATAATTTTTCCTCAGCTACAAAACCGTCTCTACACTCTAAAAAATTTAATCTCCATTTTTGGAAACATTTAACAATTGTGTGCCTCTTTGTAGACATTACTGAAGCTTTCGTTCCAGTTCAATCTTAAAAAGTTTGCAAATAGGTCTGAGACGCTCACTATTCTCTCATCGTTATGTATCACTACTTCGATTCCTCTCCTCATTAAATAATCGCTCATCTTGAATCTTCCTTTGTTCAAATCTGTTCCGAGGTAAATTATCCCCTCTTTTGCTTTAGAAACTATTCTATCTATCCTCTTTGCTACCCATTTAATCTTTTCTGTTCTATTGCATCCTCTATAAAACATAAGCTTGAATGCCCATATGTAAACCCTACTCTTGAACCAGTTATAAATATCCCCGTTAAACAAATTTTTGAGATAATCAAGCACTATTATCTTTTGTCTTCTGCTCATTTTTCTGAAATGTGGATGGAAGCTAAGAAGTTTGTAAACATCATTATAAATTATAGTATAATCTGCAGGATTCTTGAAAAACACAAGACAAATCACCTACTCAACATTCTTATCATCCCCAGATATATCCATAGAGAAAACCATAAGCAGCACCCGCATAGAAGCTAAGACTAAAAAATTTATAGGGAATATATAAGAATTAGCAAATTCCCTAGAGGACCGCCCTGAGTGGCAGATCCCTAGGGAAGATGAAGCCAATTAATCCTAATTTTTGAAGCTATATGTGTTTCTCCTATCATTCTGTTTCAATAGATCTAGCTCTCTTTCCATTAAATGTTTAATCTATGCGTCTATTTCAGAGATGGATGAGTATAAGAGTGTATTTCTAAAATCTCTCTATATTCAGTGATTTATAAGAATCAGAATTTTGAGTATCTCTCTCATCGAATAATATTTAGGGAACTATCTCTAAATGTTAAGGCTGTGTGAGAATGTTATGAATTTCTCTAAGAAGTTTTTCTTTTACATCCTTGGGCAACGCTTTGATTAAAGCTATCACTATCTTGGCCATCTTCTCTGGCCCGAGAGCCTCAGCGAGCTTATCAATGCCAACCTCCTCAATCATCTTGGCCATCTTCTCTGGCCCGAGAGCCTCAGCGAGCTTATCAATGCCAATAGCATCCACAGCACTAACAAACTTATCCAAACCAATAGCATGAATAGCCAACGCTAACTTCTCAGGAGAAACAAGCTCAGTCTTAGCCATCCTAGACACCTCCGGTCTATAT
>CBDULE010000072.1:0-6894 GCA_965367995.1 uncultured archaeon
TTTCAAGCAGAAGACGGCATACGAGATGTAGAGAGGTCTCGTGGGCTCGGAGATGTGTATAAGAGACAGATCAGAGATAAATAAGAAAGATGGTTTATCAGTTATTATAGCATCAACACCAATATCTACGAGATACTTTATCTTCGACTTTTTATTAACGGTCCAAGCAGCTATATACATTCCCCTATGATGAAGATTTTCAGCTAGATCTTTGTTTAATATGGTATATCTTATCGATACACCATCAATAAATTCTGGAATCTCATCAATAGTTTTGTTATTTTGAACGCTTATTAATGCTACTACCTTAGGAAATGATTCCTTAATTCTCTTAATAATATCACTATAAGTTCCAGATATGTAAATCGTCCCTTTGAAATCTTCTATGCAATTCACTAATGTTGTGGTATTTAGATGTTCCTTGATATCTAACATAATTCCTGATTTTCTGGAAATTAAAGATAAAGCATCAGTTAGTTTAATGCATTTCTTAACATCTTTAATTTTGTCATGACTTAGATATAGTTCTCCCTTATAAGATCTTACATCCACTTCTATTGCATCGACTTTCATCGTTAAAAAGTAGTTGAGCTTTGAGATATTGTTAGCTCCATGACCAATTATCTTAATTTTTCTTTTATTATTCGTTCTTATCTTCCTCCTTCTTCTCCTATTAAAAACTTCAAAAGTTTATTAAATGGCAAAAAGACATTACTTCCATATGAAAAATAAGCTTTGCATTTAGTCATAAAAATATATCCTATGCTAAATCCATATCATATGCTTTTGAAAGTATGGGAACATAGAATATGTAGACCAATTAAATATAAATTTTTCGATAAAGAGAATGAACAATTGTTTTTGTCTTATCAGTAGACACATGAGGCTTCAATATGTCTAAAGCTCTCTAATTCTTATTTTTTATGATTTTGCTAAGACTATCAGGAGTTATTATCGTATTAGGAAGCTCGTTCTCAATTATGAACATTTTTAATTCTTCATCGAGCGTCAAGAATAACATGTTTTCCTCTACGGATATCGCATAAAGAATGTTATCAATTATGTCTTTATGACCTAAAAGATAATAATCAAGCGCTCTTTTATACACATTCTCGGATTCCTCCACAAAAAGATACATCCCGCTTTCAAATATGCTCTTCAATCCAGAAGTAAAGATTCCTTCATCAAACTTTCCTTCCTTAAATAATTTTAACACAACCCATAAGGACTCCAAGATGCTAAATCTTGATACATATATTTCGCAATCAATTTCCTTAAGTTTTTTGAGTCCTAGTATAACGTTTTCCCCTACATCAATTCCAAGTGTTGGGAGAATAAATGAAGTGTCAAGCAATATCATCAATTTTCCTCTTTTGCTCAATTATGCTCACCCTTTCTATCTCTTCGGGTTCGATCTTAGCAAATTTCTTTCCTTTAATTGCTAATTCTATTGGATCCATCACTTTTTCAAGCTCAATTTTTCCTTCAGATACTCTTAGAATTAGTGTATCTCCTTCCTTTATATTGAGTTTTTTCGCGATTTTTTTAGGGATGTAAATGGCATATCTCTTGCCCACTCTTACTTTAATAAGCATACATATTCACCTGAAAAGTCTGATTATAAATAAAAATCTGAAAATTTATAAATTTTCAGATTAAATCCAAATTATCAGATTATCATACTTTAATAGCCTCTTATTACGTTTTAAGTATTCATTTACTCTCCCAATGGGGAAATCTAATGAGCAACGTTAGTATAAAAGCTGCTAAGTATCTCGCTAGATACCTTAAGTTATCCCAAACATCCAGCATTAGCCTAAAGAAATATTTATACAAAATTCCCGAGCCAGGAAAGAGAAGGAAGAGAGTTCAGAGGATAATCTATGGAATCTACACTTATTGGAATTTGCTTGAAAGACTTGTTACAAATGCTGGATTGAAAAATAAGAGAAAGTTTCCTTACTACATGGTAGCGGCTTTCAGAATTTTCTTTGATAAATGGGATAAGAAACAGCTTAAAGAGCAATTAGGTGAAGTTCTAAGCGATGAAGAAATTAAGGCTCTTTTGTTAGCTAAAATCGAGTTTAAGGATGAGATAGAGAGGCTCCAATTCCTTTATGGGTATAAAAGATGGTTCGTAGAAAAACTCTCAAAATATATACCAATCAATGAGCTTGAAAGAGTTTTAGATGGGTTGAATAAAAGGGTTCCAACATGGATTGTGATTAATACTTTAAGGAAAGAGGAAAACGATGTGGTTAAGATGCTCGAAGTCGAAGGTTATGAGCTTGCAAAAGATGATGAAGTTCCTCTTCTTTATAAGCTTATCAAACTTCCGAGAAAAATACAGGAAAGCAGAGCATATAGGAGGGGCCTAGTTCTTCCAATGCAGAAAGCTAGTGCCGCTGTTACTTTATTTTTAAATCCTCAGCAGGGAGATTTAATCTATGATTCCTGTGCTGCTCCAGGAATAAAAACAATATTCGCTATTATTTTATCAGGAGGAGGCGCTAGAATCATTGCATTAGATAAATCCGAGGAGAGGCTTCAAAGAATGAGAGAATTTGTAAAACTTTATGGAGTTGAGAAGAATGTAAGGATTTTTCACGGCGATGCTAGATTCTTTAATCCAAAAAGGAATTTTGATAAAGCATTAATTGATGCGCCATGCACATCGACTGGCACAATACCGAAAAATCCAGATATAAAAGTCAAGCTTAGTTATGATGATGTCATTATGTTCTCTAAACTTCAATATGAAATACTAAGGAGTGTTTTTAAGATAGCTCCTATTGATTCTGAAATTGTTTACGCCACCTGTTCAATTTTTCCAGAAGAGAATGAGCTTCTAATAGAGAGGCTACTAAATGAGGTAAAAAATGTTCGACTTATAATTCCAAATATCGGAACAAAGCCTTTAATAGATAACTTAGGGAAAAGGTTTTGGCCTCATATTCATGAAACAATTGGAATGTTCTACACAAAACTAGTAAAGATTTAGATGTATTTTAAATTGGTGTTCTCTATGGAAAACTTTGAGGTTGAAATAGATAAAGAGATAATTAAAGAAGTTGCTAATATAATTTCCTCGCTTAGCCTTAAGAGAGATAAGTACGATAATCCTGATTTCTTCCCTCCATATGATGCTGATAAAGAGTTACAACTTTCATTCTTTACTGTAATGGTAGCTATAGATTATAGAACGAGAAACGATTTCACTAATTTTGAGGCTTATATAGATGGAAAACACTTGTTCGGCGCTGATCTTCTTTATTACCTCGGAATGAAATTATTTAAGAAAAATCCTAGGTTATTTTTGCCAGAAAACCTTACGAAAATTCACTTGGAGGAATGGAAGGATCTCCTTGGCTATGGAAAAGTAAAATTATGGGATTATAAACTTAGACTCTTCCTAATCTGGGATATAGGAAAGAAAGTCTTAGAATTTTATTCCTCATTCGAAAAACTCTTTAGCGTTAGCACAATTGAGGAATTTAGAAAGAGGATGAAAATCTTTAGAGCTTATGAAGATCCGGTAGAGAAGAAGACTTTTCTATTAGCAAAATTCCTTGAGGGAAGAGGATTAGTAAAATTTGTAGATTCCGAAAACTTTGAAGTTGCAGTTGATAATCATTTATCAAGAATTGCGATAAGGATTGGAATTGTTAAATTTTCTAACTATAGTTTTATAGAGAGAGGAATAGAGGTTTCTAGGGATGATGATATCAAGATAAGGTTCAAGATAAGAGAGGCTTGGAAAATTGTATCAAATCTTTCGGGAGTAGATCCATTTACCCTTGATGATTTTCTATGGAGTTTTGGGAGGAATATATGTACTTTAAACGAGCCTAAATGCGATTTATGCCCATTTAAAGAGAAATGTCTAGCTAATGCGTTAGGAAAATATTTTCCAGAGCATAAGCATCTGATAACCTGGTATTATTAATACGCAATTAGCTATTGATTCCCCCTAACAAATTTTAAACCAAATATTTAAGCGCGTTTTCCTAACCATAGAGATATGTTTAAATAGTTTTACAGTTATTATAATAGCAAAAAATGGGAAAATGTGTTATGATATGTTCAGAACAAAGTTAAAAAATGCACCTATTGCAGTTACTTTTAATGATTTAGTTCTTCTTCCGGGACTCGCTAGAGTAGAGCCAAGCGAAATTGATTTATCAACAAAGTTTTCAAAAAATATTGAGCTTAAAGTTCCATTCTCCTCAGCACCAATGGATACTGTCACCGGTTCTGAACTAGCGATAGCATTAGCTCTTCAAGGAGGTATAGGCATTCTACATAGAAATTGTTCAGCTGAGGAAGAAGTTGAAATGGCTAAGAGAGTTAAAAGAGCGGGTTCATATATCATCAGAGAAGTTTTAACAATAACTCCTGATAAAACAGTAGAGGACGCTATAAACCTAATGATAAGCCATGATATACACGGACTTCCAGTAGTTGATTCTCAGGGGTACCTAATCGGTATAATCACATGGAGGGATGTTAGATTTGCGGAAAGAGACCAGCTTGTTAGGGATGTCATGACACCAAAGGAGAAGCTAATTACAGCTGAGGAAGATATAACTATTGAAGAAGCGAAGAAAATACTTCATAAATATAAGATAGAAAAATTGCCTATAGTTGATTCTAAAGGAAGGCTTAAGGGATTAATAACCTATAAGGATCTCAGAATGCAAGAGAGGTATCCTAATGCTATAAGGGACGAAGAAGGCCGCTTAAGAGTTGGTGCAGCGATATCCCCATTCGATTTAAGAAGAGCAAAAATGCTTGAACCTTATGTTGATGTCTTAGTCATCGATGTCGCACACGCTCATAATGCTAACGTTATGTCTGCTGTGAAGAGGATCATAGAAAATGTTTCAGTTGATGTTGTCGTTGGGAATATCGGAACTTATGAAGCTGCAGAAGATTACATAACTAAAGTAGAGGATGTTGCTGGATTTAGAGTTGGTATAGGAAGTGGATCAATTTGTACAACAGCTGTTATAACTAGAGCTTTCGCACCAACCCTATTTGCAACAGCAAATGTAGCAGATGCTGTTAGAGATTATGGAGCGGATATTCCTGTTATAGCTGATGGAGGAATAAGAACGCCCGGAGATGTCGCTTTAGCATTAGCTCTAGGAGCATCCGCAGTCATGATGGGTAATATTTTCGCTGGTTGTAAGGAGAGTTTAGGTAGACTTGTTACTATTGGAGGAGCATTTTACAAGGAATATTATGGAATGGGTAGTGCGAGAGCTAAGGCAAAAAGAGCTGCTCTAGATAGATATAGCATTCCTAGCAAAGACATAGTTGAGGGTGTTGAGGGTCTCGTTCCCTATAGAGGTACTGTTGAAGATGTTGTAAGGGAATTCGTTGTTGGACTTAAGGCTGCAATGGGATATGCAGGAGCTAGTAATATAAGGGAAATGTGGGAGAGGGCAAGAGTTGCTTTTATAACTCCATTAGGAGTAAGTGAATCAAAGCCTCATGATATCATAATTCCACAACAAAAGATGTAGATGGGATTCTAGAATGGATAAAGTTGTTGTTATAAACTTTGGCTCTCAATACACTCATTTAATTGCTAGGAGGATAAGAGAGTTAGGGGTATATTCTGAAATAGTCAATTATGATGAAGCTGAAAAAGTTCTGAAAGATCCTACGGTTAAAGCAGTAGTTTTATCCGGTGGGCCTCTTTCAGTTGATGAAGAAGGCGCTCCAAAAGTCGGCATAGATTTTATTGAGGAGCTGAGAGAGAAGGGTATAAAAATCCTAGCTATTTGCTACTCTCATCAGCTTTTAGCATATTTATACGGCTCAGAAATCCTTAAAGGAATCGAAAGAGAATTTGGACCAGCCAACTTTGAGGTAATTAGAGATTCACCTATTTTTTCTGGAATTCCCAAGAGATTTAGGGTGTGGATGAGTCATAATGATTCTGTGAAGGAAGTTCCGAAGGGCTTTATTCACACAGGAAGAACTGAGAATTGCAGAGTTGCTTCTATGGAATCAATAGATGGCAAGATATTCTCATTGCAATTTCATCCTGAAGTTAGTCATACTCAATACGGATTAAAAATTTTTGATAATTTTCTTAAGATTGCTGGGGTTAGAAGAGAATGGAATCTCGAAAGAATCGTTGAGGAGAAAATTAGGGAAATCAGGAAAAAAGTAAAGGATGATAAGGTTCTTATAGCAGCAAGTGGCGGTGTCGATTCAACGGTTGCCGCTTATTTAATTTGGAAAGCTATAGGAGATAATATCTATCTCGTATTTATAGATACTGGATTGTTGAGAGAAAATGAGAGAGAGGAGGTTGTCTCAAATTTAAAAGAACTAGGCTTTAAAAACATAATTGTTGTTGACGCCAAGGATGAATTCTTAAGCTCACTTAAAGGCGTAAAAGATCCCGAAGAAAAGCGTTTAATTTTCTCTAAAGTATATGTCAATGTGCTCAGAAGAGCTTTTAATGAGCTAAATGATAAGATTGGTGGTTTTAGATATTTAGCTCAGGGAACAATATATCCCGATAGAATTGAGACTGGAAAAGCTCAGAAAAAAGCTGATAGAATCAAAAGTCATCACAATGTAATCTTAGCACATGAGTTTGGTCTTGAAATAATAGAGCCATTAAGAGATTTCTACAAAGATGAAGTTCGCAAAATTGGGAAAATATTAGGAATTAGTGACAAGATAATAAAAAGAAAACCATTCCCTGGCCCAGGATTACTCGTAAGAGTATTAGGAGAAATCACTGAAGAAAAACTTAAAATTATAAGAAAAGCTCATAAAATTGTTGAGGAAGAGGCTAAAAACTGTCTCTTATACACATCTCCGAGCCCACGAGACCTCTCTACATCTCGTATGCCGTCTTCTGCTTGAAAA
>CBDULE010000073.1:0-6799 GCA_965367995.1 uncultured archaeon
AAAGAGCACTTATATTTTTGGTTCTATTTAATCAGCATTTATGTAAAAAGTTTGCAGGCGATAACGCTCTTTATATCTCCACGCCAAAGAATTCTATTATTTTTCTCATAGGAGTAATCAACGCGTAATTTCTATAAAGAGAGCCAGCAAAAGCAAGACCTATCACTCTCTTAGTAGCAGGATTTATCACAAAAGAACCGCTATCACCGTATGCTATAAATTTTCTAGCCTCAGTTCCAATTACTAAGATCTGATCCTTAAATATTGCTGACTTGTCTCCTGGATAAATGATAACGATAAGAACTCCTAGCTGAATAATATGACCAGAAGTTAAACCAGTCGTTCTGCCACTTTTCTTAACTTGAATTCCCAAATCCGCTTCTTCAAATCCTTTAACCTTTCCTATATCAATTATGCTCTCAGATACCATCTTATCATTTACGGGAGAAATTAGTGCAGCATCAAGCTCATTAATAACACCCTTAGAGAAGTTAATGAATGTAAAATCTTCCAAGTAGCCTATGATATCATCCGATTTTCCACCATCAGCTTTTGCTGGTTGAATTATTGGGTCGTTCAGCTCAGCTTCATTCATTAAGGCGGCAACATGATTTGTTGATAGAATGAATTTTTTCTTATTCAACTTTACAATTCCTCCAGCTGTTCCCGGTATATTCGATTCAATATGGCTAATTGATGAACCTCCCTTCACTGGTCTATATTTCTTTTTTCTTGGTTTAACTAAACCAGCTGGTGGTGGAGGTGCAGTAAAAGCTCCTGTTTCTATCACATCAGTACTTATACCATCTATCTCCTTCGGAATTATATCGATGTCTTTTAGCTCTTCTTCCCTCACTTTTTTTACTACACCAAAAACTAAACTTATCTCTCTTTTAACGACTCCTTCCTTAATCTTAAAGCCTACGCCGACCGAAACTACATTCTTATAAGCAAGTAAAGAAAGACCTCTATTTTTTATTACCTCATATGCTTGTTTTATTCCGCAATTCCAATGATAAAAATCCTTACCAATTAGAACCCAATTACCAGTTATAGGTTCACCACATCTAGGACATGTTGGCAAAATCTCACCGGTTGGAAAAGCATCATGAAGATAAACGTTTTCAATGATTAAAAAGTTTTAATAAAGATTAGAATACGCTCTTCTTTAGTATGATATCACCAATTTTACTTATTACCTCAGAGAATTTTGAAGACGGAGAGCTAATTACAGATGGCTTTCCCGAAATATAACTTTGAATAAAACTCTCATCATATGGTATTCTGAAGACCAAAGAATCGATTTCTAAAGCGTGTTTTTCAATTTGCATAGCAGATTCTTCTGACAAATCAGCCTTATTTATTACAGTTATCAATTTCTTTCCATTTACTAACTCAACAAATCTTGTAAAATCATTATAACCCAGAGGAGAGGCTTCTGTAACTGCGATTACTATATCCGATTTCACCAAAGGATACCAGATTCCAGCACCAGTTCCAGGAGCTAAGTCCATTACAATAAGATCAAATTCTGGAAAGTATCTTTGAGCATATCTAAATGTTCTTACTGTAACATTAATATGTTGCTTGACTCCAGGTCTTACTTCTCCTTGAATTAACTTCACATTATATTTCTCGCTCTCATAGATCGAACCAATAACTCTACCAGAATTTTCAATAGCATTTGCTGGGCAGATATAATAACACATTTTGCATCCTGAACATAGTTCTTTTAAAAGCATCGGAACTTTACCAATCGTTCCAATAAGAGCGTGTTCAGGACATCTTTTAACGCAAACAGCACATTTAATACAATCCTCTTCTTTTATTTTAGGCAAAAAGCTAACTATTTCTTCAATTAGAACTCTCTCGGTAATTCCAAGTAAAATGTGATCAACTGGCGATTCTACATCAAGGTCAAGAAGCATAACTTTCTTTCCTTTTTTAGCTAAGGATACAGCTAAATTCACAGCAACACTGCTCTTCCCAGTTCCTCCTTTACCACCTCCAACAGCGATGATCATAATTCAGCTCCTCTCCCTTTAATTTCTTTCAGGAGATTGCTATAAACCTCCTCAAATGAATTCAGAATTTGATTATCTCCAAGATTGATGATTGGGATTTCCTGAGAATAAGCCTCAGCTATCTTCTTTGTAAAGGGTATTCTTCCAAGAAGAGTTATTCCTTCAGATTCAGCAAACCCTACAATCCGATCATAGAAATTAGGGTTTATGTCCCACTTGTTGATTACGACACCTATTGGTAATCCAAAAGTCTTTCCAATTTCTATCATTCTTTTAGCCGAAAATAGAGATTGATCTGTCGGCTCAATTACTACAACAAGATAGTCGGAACCAGCTATTGAAGATATTACGGGGCATCCTATTCCAGCAGCTGCATCAACAACAATTATTCCAGAATCAATCCCATCCTCGTTTAATATCTCCCTTGCTCTTCTCTTTAGAATTTCTACAAGCATTCCAGAATGTTTTCTTCCAAGCTCAAGACTCCCAGTAACAACTTTTGAGAACTTAGTTTCGTATACTAAAAGGTCACCAGTCTTGACCCTCTTCATTCTAATAGCTTTATCTGGGCAAATAATTGCACAAACTCCGCAACCCTCACAAAGCTGTTCAACGATAACTGGTTTATTATCAATCACTTCAATTGCGTTAAATGCACAAGCCTCATAGCACTTCATACATAAGCTGCATCTCTCATAATTTATCTCCGAAACATCGCTTTCGAATATCTCTTCCTTTCTGATAATCTTCCTTTCCTTTCCAAGAACCAAAACTAAATCGGGAGCTTCAACATCAGCATCAACTGCTATTAATGGTACCCTATCCAAGCTTAATCTACTGACTAAGAATCCAGATAATGTAGTTTTACCAGTGCCTCCTTTTCCGCTAGCTACAACAATTTCAAAAAGTTTCTTACGCATCTCTATCACAGATAAAAAAGCATTATGTTGAATTATTTTATACATTCACGCCAGCAGCTCTTAGAGCTTGTCTTAATGGGGTTCCAGAAGGAACAATTATAATTTCGATTCCTAAATAGCTAAGTGCACTTTGAGCATTAGGGCCGATTGATGGTACTATTACTTTTTTCACTCCTTTAGAAGCAAGCATTTGTACAACAGCAGGTCCAACGCCTCTTCCCTGCATAGAGTAAGGGTTGCTTATGAATTCTAAACTTCCTGTTTCAGTATCATATATTACGAAGTAAGGAGCCCTAGCAAATCTAAACGCTATAGGAGAATCCAATCCAAGATTTTCCTCTACAGCAGCAGCAATTTTCATCATGTCTCACCTTTTGTTTTTAGCTAATAATTACAATTATTTTTGTAATATTCTTAAAACTTTTGGATTTTTAGAAATTCATCCTAAAGCATCCATTCAGTCACTCTTCTTTCCTTTAACCTCTTCAGAAGCCAGGATTTCTCTAAAATTGAAAATTGAATTCTATCCCTCTCTCTCATATCTAAAAATTCAAGCAAAGCTTCGAATTCTCCCTTGTAATTCGGACCATTTTCAAGAGCTTTCCTTATACTTTCTCTAATCTGCCAGGAACCAACTGGAGCAAAATATTTTGGTGTAATAATTCTCAGCGCAAATACAGCGGCTTTCCTTCTCCTATTATAAAGATGTCTTAGAACTGAAAATTTTATTGCAAAATAACCTCCATCCATTATATTTGGCTTGCCATCATAACTCTCATAAACATGTATTATTACGGGCTTATTAGAGAATCTAACCCAAACAGTATTGCTAAGCCAAACTTCAAACATTTCCATTGACCAGAAAAACGATGGTGCAAGAATGAGATAGTATATATTGCCTAAGTATTCGTAATAGTACATTTCAGCTTCTTCAATTTCCTTAAAATCTCTCAATTCCTTTAAGAAAAAGTTTGACAGTATCGTATCAGTTGCTGTAATTGCCCATCTCGTTGGAACTATCCTTCTTCTTGTTTTTCTCCCAAGAAGACCTACTGAAAGGAGTCTCATTAGGTGATAATTATTTATTCCATGAAGAAAAAGTTCTGGCACTATTATGCTCGCTTTTACATCTTCTTCTACAGCGGATTCCAATTTTCTTGGAGCAGATATGTTATCAACAACTTCTAGCTTTTCTAGTGGAGCTATAGCACCCATAGGAGGTATATCTGGATCGACTTTTACTCTTATCCTTGGCTCCTTCTTTAGTTTTATCTCAACAGATGTTGGCTTCGTCGATATAGCAAGTTCCTTTAGCTTTTCCTCAATTCTTTCATCAACCCTTTGAGGTTTGAATGAATACAAAGTTCCAAGTCTAACTTTAAGAACATCCGTAAGATCTGAGAAAATATCTATCCATTTATCTGGAGTAGGTAATTTTTTGTCATCGGCTGATAGAGGACCAAGTCTTATTTTAGGATATCCAGATTCTCCAACAAAGATGTCCTCCGAATACCATCCGTAAAATTCCTTACCAGAGAGCCTCTTAGCGTCTTTAACTAAGAAGCTGTATTTGATTAATAGCGGACAAACTTTTGCCCCACATAATCTCCTTACTCCCTTGCATACAGCGCAAAGCTCTGGTGGTATTCTGTTCATTTCTGAACACCAATATCTTAATTGTTTAAGAAGAGTATTCTCCAATAAAAACCAGTCGTTAGTTAAATCAAAAAGAAAGAAAGTTTAGCAAAGTTCTGGAGGAGAAAAGAATTAATCATTCTTCGCCAAATTTACTTTCTACCAGCTCTACAAGAGTTTTAACCGCTTCTTCTGCATCCTCTCCCTCCGCTTTTATAGTTATGACATCGCCGTATACTACATCTAAAGAGAGAACCTTTAGCAATGTTTTTGCATCAACGCATTCATCCTCTTTACAAATTTCCACCTTTGATTTGAATTTCCTAGCGGTTTTTACGAATACAACAGCTGGTCTTGCGTGCAATCCAACCTTATTTAAGACTTTAACAGTAGCCTCGGCCACTGTCATTATATATGCACCTTTTAGAATATTGGGATATCAATTCCCTTCTGTTTATAAAACTCTTTCACTAATTTTCTAACTTCTGAGGGCTCTGATAGTGATAATGCTTTATCAGCTAGCTCCTTTAGATCCTTAACGCTTAATTGCCTAATTAGGTGTTTTATGAGGGGTACTAGTGTTGGGGACATACTTAGCTTCCTTATTCCTAATCCGATGAGCAATGGTACAGCGTAAATATCTGACGCACTTTCTCCACATACACTTAATTCTACACCGTTTTTCTCAGCATTTTTTGATACTATTTTTACTAATCTTAGGACTGATGGATGAACATGGTCAAAGAATTCTGGAGCTTCCCTTCCAGCTCTATCTACAGCTAAAGTATATTGAGTAAGATCGTTTGTTCCAATGCTCATGAAGTCAACTATCTTAGCTAATTGATCGGATAATATCGCAGCAGCAGGTGTTTCTACCATTATGCCAAACCTATATTCTCCCAGCTTATGACCTTCATCCTTTAGCTCTTTTGCAAGTTTCTCGACAAGTGCCTTGATTTTCTTGACCTCTTCAACATCGGCTACCATGGGTATCATTATTCCAACTTTACCGTCTTTAGATGCTCTTAGTATGGCTCTTATCTGCTCCCTTATTATATCCTTTAGAATCGTGTTATATATTCTCACAGCTCTCATTCCTAAAGCTGGATTAGGTTCTTTAGGAAGCTCTAGGTAAGGAAGTTGTTTATCTGAGCCTATATCAAGCGTTCTAATATACACCCAATTTGGATTCATCTGAGCTGCTGCAAATTTGTAAACATGATATTGTTCCTCCTCTGAAGGAGGTGATTCTTTATATAAGAAGTAGAATTCTGTCCTAAAAAGACCTATTCCCTCCGCTCCATTATAGTTTGCTAAAGCTACTTCGTCCTCATTAGCAACGTTAGCTACTACCTTAATCTCAACTCCATCCTTTGTTATAGCTTTTTCTTTCGCTTTCGCCAATATTTCTTTCATCTTCTTCTTCCATTCCTCCTTTATCTTCTCATACTTCTTCAGAGTTTCCTCAGGAGGCTTTAGAATAACGTCTCCCGTTACTCCATTAAGTATTATTATATCACCCTCTGAGACAAAATTAAGTAATCCTTTAACTCCAACAACAGTCGGAATTCCAAGCTCTCTAGCAATTATCGCAAAATGAGATAAAGCAGAACCTCTCTCAGTAACAATGCCAGCAGCATCCTTAGAAAATCTTACAACATCTGTTGGCGAGAGCTCTTCAGTTACAATGATCGCTCCTTTAGAAATAGATTTAACTCCAATACCAATTATGTTCCTTAACAACCTCATACCAAGATCGATAATATCAGCAGCTCTCTGTCGCATATATACGCTCTTACTCTTCCTAAATTGCTCAACTACATCCTGGACAACAGTATATATAGCTTCAGCTGGATGCATACCAGAAGATATTTTTTCCTTTATTGCACCATAGAAAGACTCATCTTCAAGTAACATCCTCTGAAATTCTATTATCTCAGCCAAGCTTTCAGAACCCTCTAATGACTCTTCTAGCTTTAGAAGGTCTTTTTTGGCTTTTTCTACTGATTTTTCGAAATCCTCAATACTTAGTTTTTTCTTTACTGCTTTTTCTCTAAGCGATTCAAGAGTTTCATAATGATAAATGGTTATTTTTCCAAATGCTATGTCTGGATAGATACCTGTTCCTTTTAGTCTCACTAGAAAACACCTCTCTCCAAATTCAAACAGATAGTATATCTCTAGTTTCAAATTAATCCTGTCTCTTATACACATCTGACG
>CBDULE010000074.1:0-6395 GCA_965367995.1 uncultured archaeon
TTCAAGCAGAAGACGGCATACGAGATGTAGAGAGGTCTCGTGGGCTCGGAGATGTGTATAAGAGACAGCTCTTATTTTCAACATTATTCCAGTACTTTTCCCTACTTGTCTAGGCCCTTTGATTATATAGATAACACCTGGATTGTCTTTTATGATATACGCATCAGGAAACCATTTTACTTTTGAAATTAACCATCTCCTAACATATGCATTCTCATTAATGGTTTCTGGATCCCTCCACCAAGGATTTTGCTCAAATAGTAATAGTTCGACTCTCATGATGAATAACCTTTAAATATTTTTATTCACTATTAGTGAAAAGCTATATTTAAAATATTTTTAGAATTAATGTTTACTCCTAGAATTCTGACATAAGTTGTATTTATCGACGCTCCTTCGAACTCGTTTAGTTCATCAGTAGTGATTTCATTTATCCTCTTACCATCAAGCGTTTTGTAGGATCTGAATGTAAAAACGATTCCTTGCGGTATTTTATTGCTTCCTTTAGCTCTAAGCATAACTCTTCCTAATTTACTCTCTACAATTACGATATTGCCATCTTTAAGATTTAGTTTCCTCATATCTTTAGGTGACATTAGCAATATTGGTGGAATGAATCCATAAACATCCTCAAACCGCGTATGCGTATACTTCGGAGATGCTGAAGATACGAGTATGAAAGGATAATCCTTTGGAGGATTTATCTTAATTGGCTCTGGAAGCAGATTATATCCTAATTTTTTAGCAGTTATGCTATAGAATTCTATCTTTCCAGTTGGAGTCTGATACTTATCCTTAGGTTTTAATGGAAGCTCTGCGTAGCCTTTAGACATCATTTCCTCAAAAGCTGTCTTTCTAATTGCTTTCTTAACAGCTAAAAATGGATCCTCATAGATATCCTTTTGAGATATTTCAAGTCTCTCTGTTATCTTTCTCATAAGATCTACTTCGCTTATTGATTCTCCTAAAGGATTTATGACTTTCTTATTTAGAACAATATAATTATGAAAATAGGATGTTATTATATCCTCCTTCTCCAACCATGTTGGAGCTGGAAGGATTAAATCTGCGAGCATAGCTGTATCTGTCCAATGAGTTTCATGAACAACAACAAATACATCATTTCTTAATAATCCCCTTCTTATCGCACCAGCATTTGGATACGTTGCTGCTGGATTTGTTAGATAAATAAAAACAAACTTGAATTCTCCCTTTTCCAGAAGAACCTCTACTTTTGATTGTGGAATGATTCTTGATGGCTTTCCTAAGAATCCTCCCATTATGTAATCAAAGTTAATGTTTAAACTATCGGTATTGCTATAATAAAATCCTCTATGTAAGCCTATCAATGCTGGCAATAGTGAAATTGCTCTTACAGTTTCGCCCCCTCCGAATCTTCTTTGAAGACCATAGCCTATAAAAATTATGCTTGGTTTTTCATAAGCGTAAATTTCAGCAAAATCCTTAATCTGCTCCGGAGGGATACCCGTTAGTTCTGAGACATAGTCAACTGTGAATTTTGATATTCGCCTCTTAAATTCTTCAAAGCCGAATATGTGTTTTTCAATAAATTCCTTATCGTAGAGCTCATTTTGTATTAGATAATTAGCAATTCCTAAAGCTAGGAAAATATCGCTTCCAAACTTAGGTTGTATGTAAATATCAGCATTTCTGGCAGTTTCAGTATACAATGAGTCGATTACTATGATTTTTCCTTTTGTCTTTTTTGTCAGATAGAATATATGCGGTGCAGTGATTATTGCATTAAATCCTCAATATATAAAGAGCTTAGAGTTTCGAACATCTCTTATATTTACTCCGTAAGATGAGCCGTAATGAAGCTTTATTCCGAAATAGCCGGCATAATCGCAGAGATTATAATTCGTAAATGATGCTCTTAGGTAAAACCAAAGTCTCTTAGAAAAATATCTTATTAATAAGCCCCTATTTCCCGCGTAATCTATTACCAAGACCTTATCTGGACCATAATTATCTAAGACGTCCTTTAGTTTTGATGTTAAAAGTTCTAGAGCAGTTTTCCAATCAATCCTTCTGAATTTGTTTGTGCCTTTTGGATTTGCTAGTTGGGGATATAGAATTCTCTTTTTTGAAAAAGTCCTATCAAAATCCTTCGAAGCCCTTGGGCATCCAATCTTAAAACCATAAGGAATATCAAGATGCTCAATAAAGTATTTTCCGCTTTTTTCATATATCCTAAGAAAACAGGTATCATAACAATCTCTAGGACATGCAACAATATCTCTAATAATGCGCATTTTAAATCATCTAATAATCGATTTTTAGGTTTTTAGGATGGAAATAAATTTCTCATTTTTAACATAATTTGCTTTTTACCATAGAAATATGTAAAAGTAGAAATTAAAAATGTCCTTAGGGACTCCGCTCGGCATCATCACCCCAAGGACTCGCCCATAGAGGGCGGTCCTTAGGCTTAGCGTTCTATATACACTATACTTTAGCCTTGTCAACATTTAAATTCTTCTATCTTCGGTGTTCATAATGATTATTTCTATGGATTCCTCTGGCGTGATTAAGAAAGGTATGGTTGTTATCTATATTCCTCTCGTAGCTTTTGAAAATCTTGCTGAGCTTAATTTACTATATTCTAAATTGACTAAGATTATAGGTAAGAGCGGTATTCATATTAGAAAGCTTAATAGTGAGTCTAAGAAAAAAGTTTATAATGCTCTAATTAAGATCTTAAAGAAGCATGTTATTATGGTTCTCAAGATGACCATGCCTCTGAAAGCGAATAATGGTGTTAAAGCAAAGAAGAGAACGTGGATTAAAAAGAAAATTATTAAGCGAATATATCAATTAATCAAAATGGGAAAAAAGCCAACTATTATTTTTGTTCCGTCCGATTTAGATACTAAGAGATTTATTTTAGCTAACGAGCTTAGAAAGGAATTCGAAAGTTTAGGAATATCTATTTTTAGAACTAATAATCATAAAGCGGTAGAAGTGGCTGATGCTTTTGCTTTTGTTGTAAGAAGATACCTGGAAGAGGGGGAAAGCCTATCATATATGTTTTAAGCCATAAATGTTAAGAAATGTGCTTTTTGCATAGAGGTTTTAAGGCAGATTAATTTGGTAATCTTTAGGTCATTTTTCCAATCCTACGATTTCTGAATTTTTAATTCATTTAATCCATAGAATCTGCTAAGGATTTTGATCTATAGGGTTAGGAGGAAGGCTACAGCTAATTTGGATAATTTGGATAAGAGTATTATTAGACAATATGTATTAGGCTTAAAGTCGTATTTTCTCAAGGATTTCCTTATTAATGATTAATTCCTCCAAACTTTTTCGTGGCTGTTTCTGATATTTAGTATCAGCGGGCTTTCCTATCGGTAATATTGTTTGAAGCTTATAATGGTCTGGAAGATTAAAAAACTCGTTAAACCATTTTATCCTGGAGGGAGTATAAGTTACTGTAGCCAGCCCTTTTTCCTCGATTGCCAATAGCATATAACCTACAGCTAACCATGTACTTTGAATGGCATAGGGAGCTCTAATATCAGCAAAAACTAGTAACAGAACGGGAGCTTCCTCAAGGAAAGGTTTTCTCCAGCTAATCCCTCTCTCCGCTAACCACTTTTTAAACCAATCTGGAGCATTTTCGTGAAATTTTCGCTCAACACTCTCGCAATATCTTCTAATCTCCTTCTTAATATCCTCATCTATTACAATTAAGAATCGCCATGGTTGCTTATTAGCCCCAAAGGGTGCTTCTCTAGCTACATTAAGCACATAGATGATATCTTCCAGATTTATTTTCTCTTTTGAAAAATCCCTAATAGTCTCTCTTCTCTTAGACAAATTATATACAAAAGACCTACAACCCAGCCAGAAATACTTCTTAAAAAGGAGAAATCTTTTATCATAAGGTTATAAATCTTTAGAATATATTCCCTTAAGCCTAGGGAAATTGCTTTTTAAATGAGAATATATAACTAATTTTGTTCTCCTCTATATATAGACAGCTATAGTGACGCTCTTTACAAGGCATTTAATCTAGGGATTAGTTCATAAGTTTAAACATTATTTTATCTTCAAAATTCTTTAACTTTCTTAGTCAGCTTCAAAGAATTTCCTATTCATCACCTTGATGAGTTCTCTTATATAAGCATTTATTTCTCTTCTAGAGATCTTGAGCTCCTTCAAAGCGTCTATTAGCATATCATTTACCTTTAGACTTAATTCGTCTGCTAATTTCTCGGCCGGCCTATACTCCTTAGACTTTATAAAGAATATTAGCCTAAGCTCGGGGAAATCCTTAAGTACCTCAATAATAGCATATTTATCCTTTCCCATATAAATCGATTTAGCGTCAATTAGATTTTGAATTGCCATCATTGCATTTCCTCTTAACAATTCATGAGTTGCTAAATTTTTGACTTTTTTCTCAGCAAAATCAATCTTCAATATTGGAGATTCCGGAGCAACCAGCATCGCTTCCAATACTCTTGGTTTTCTAATAATTTTTCCGATAAAAATTAAAAATACGTTTATGGTTAAAGTCGTCATAATTGTCGTGATAAGAGTAATGATAAAGCCTCCAGAAAACATTTCCCTCCTAAATGAAATTTCAAATTGTTTTTTGGCTGAATAGATTATTCCCCTTTTACTTAAAAGAGATGCTATAAATTCATAATTTCCTTCAGCCCATTTATCAACTTTTATGAACCCTCTAATTCTAAGATTTCTAGAGCCGGATATAACTATCTTGCTAACATTTTCAGAATCAATAAGAGTGCTATCTCTCCAGATTTCTATTTTCACTATAACTTCCTTATTGACTATGTAAGGATTTCTGTTAGATATATCAAGCACAAAAAGCAATGGTGAATCATAATCTTTAGGGGGATCTACATAAATGTTTGAAATCAGAATATCAGCTATTACTACATCTACAGTCTTATTTCCAGTAACATCAATTGTAGCGTTATATATCATTTCAGAACCGATAAAGCATTGTAGCAAATATTCCCCTTTAACTACATAAAATACATTTTTTCCTCCTATTGAGCTCATCCAAAAGTAGCTTTTACCCTGATATAAATAATACAGCACTACTTTAGCAGTTTCAATTCTTAACCCTTCCCTATTGTACATGTTGACTACAAGAGTATAAGATTCTTTGGATGTGATTAAAAGGTTTATCGAGAAAGAGGCTCCTAGAGAGAAGAAAGAATCGGAAGTCCTTGCTGTGGCATATATAGTTAAATTATACATTCCAGCAGGTGCATTATCATCGACGAAAATTTTGAAGGGGATTTTGACCCCCCCAGATAACTTTCTTGATTCATCAAATATGACGTTAACATGACTATTTTTCGGGTTGATAGAATAACCGTATTCAACCATCACATTTTCATTTGTCTTAACAAGTATGAAAAAATCTGGGGACTCTAAAAATGAACCAGGTAGAACAGCTATAGACTTGGGCGCATTGATTATAATACTAATACCAGAAGGATATAACATGATTGGTTGGATAGTTAAAAAAATGAATAATAAGGTAAAAATCCGGCTCATAATCATTGCCTTTTCATAACGCTCTTAGACTGAAGCAATTATTGAAAGAGTTGTGTGATATTTTCCAGGTTGAACACTTGTTGATGCTACAATGAATATGTACAAACTTGGTTGAGATGATACAGGAGCACCGTTTACTGTATCCCAATATGTTCTAGTGTATGAACCAAATGGAGAAGCAAGGGTTGGATCACTAACTGTTACCTGATACTCATCCCCATTGAATAGGTCATCATCATCAACATAGATGCTTATTTCTGTTAGATCATAAACCAAATCATTTGTTTCATTATACCATCCGGGAGAGCCCATTTTTAGTGAATAATTAGCGTTGCTTATTATTGTAATGGTAACAGGACTGTCTGAAATTAGATGTGCTTGACCATCTGGAGCAATAAGTATGCTTACTGAGCTAGGATTAATCGAAACGTATTCAACATAGAAAGCACAATTGTAAGATACAGTTGTAGTTCCCTCTTGGTTTGTACTATCAACAGCTTTAATCTCAATATTCCAGCTACTAGTATCATTATAAACAGCAATTTTGCTCGGGGTAAAAACTAGCTTGACTACGTAAATGCTGTTAATAGTATCCACAGTTACTGAAGTATTTTCAGTATCGAGACCCCACTTGTAGTCAGCATATTCTGAATTAGTAACCCCATCATCTAAGCTCCAGGAAGTCCCATCCCAGGTATATTTAACATAAAGGTCTGGGGAAGTGGATTGAGGCTTTGTTTGGTAGTAAAATTCTACAGTTATTGATCTGTCTCTTATACACATCTCCGAGCCCACGAGACCTCTCTACATCTCGTATGCCGTCTTCTGCTTGA
>CBDULE010000075.1:0-6323 GCA_965367995.1 uncultured archaeon
GCGACCACCGAGATCTACACCGTCTAATTCGTCGGCAGCGTCAGATGTGTATAAGAGACAGACTTCAAGCGTACTAGAAAGCTTAGCTAACGAAGTTAAAAATTTAATTACAAATATTGAAGATAGAAGCATTCTTAGCGTCTTCTGGGCATATGTTGCTTTAAGATACTATAATCCTTCAAGCGTATCGGACTTAGTAGATGAGATAAAAACTTACCTACTTGAGAGATACGAGAGCGGGGGATTTGGAACCACTACAATGAATGTTTTTGAGACTGGCTTAGCTCTCGAATTGCTGAAACAACTAGGCTATGAGAATAAAACGTTAGAAGATGAAGTAATCACTTTCGTGAATAAAACACAGGATGATGATGGAGGAGTTAAATACTCTGTTAACATGACCAAAAAGGATGTTTTTAGTGCCTTCGGTGCAGTACTCGTTTACTATGCTACTGGCAGACTGTTCTCTTTATTCAGGATCAATCACTCCATTGAACCCTCTCAACAAATTCCTATAGATTACCCTGGTCCTATAACTTTCAAATTTAATGTTGAAAGCGATTTTGAGCCACTAATTGAGCATCTTAATGGTGAGTATAACATAACGGATCTTGACAGAACTGGCAGTTTCGAGTATGTTTCTGGAATTGGCTATGAAGTGATTTTACCAAGCAACGCATCTCAGCTAGGGTTCGGTAACCATACTGTTTTAGTTAAATTCTATTTCGATACAGTCTTCCTTCATAGAGAATTTATTAGTCATGCATTTTCCTTCAGAATAGGATACAACATTACGATCAATCTTGAAACAACAAAACCATCTTTAAACTCATCGTTCTTAATTAACATAAGTGTAAAGTATTATAACGGAACACCAATTAATGCTGGAGATTTAATAGTTAAAGTGCATCACAAATTGGGTACTCTATTCGCTAGAGAGTATAACCTCTCAATCACACCTAACGTCTCAATAAGATTTAACATCTCAGAACAGCCCTTACTTGGAGTTTATATTGTAGAGGCTTATGTAAACGATTCGTATGGCTCTAATCACACGTTTGGAATAGGTAAGTTTACAGTATCTGACAACATTAACGTGACAGTCATTGAGGATAATAAGAATAGAACACTAGGAAGCAATTTATTGTTAATTCTAAACGCGACATATATGAGTACTAAAATGCCTATTTTATCTGGAATTCACGGAAACAATGTTACGATTTCAGCGCATTTTAAAGTTGAAGATAAGGAGATACAATTCAATATTGTTAAATGGCTTGATAATGGAACAATATTGGCCGAGACTAGGATATTTAACTTCATTCCGAACGAGAAATTTGTTCTCATATATCTTGATTTTGAGTGGGATGCTGAGACAAAAATTTCGGTGAGCGTCGCAAATATTACAATAAATATTGACGATCTTAAAGTACATGTGAGAGAGGAAAAATTAAGCGTTAATATAGGAGATTTGCTCGTATATAACTTCTCAGTTATAGCTGAAAAAAGCGGAATAATTGTAGAAAATGCAAGCATAAAAATAGTAATTAAGAATGGTTCTAAGACTCTCTTAAATGCTTCTTCAAAATACAATAAAACATTAGAAAAATATTTTGCTGAGATCTACGTAGATCCCGATTTGCTAGAAGGGGAATACTCCATAACGTTCGTCTTAGAAGCATGGAACGAAGAGCGTGAATTAGATAGTAATAAGGAAGTAAAAATTAGTGTGTCTGGTAAACCAACATTAAGCAATTATACGGTTCTTTCTAACGAGGAGGATAGAGAAGTCATTGTTAAATTTACTGTAGTTAGAGAAGGAACAAATGTTACTTTGAGAGGACTAAACACGTTAATATTTGTAACAAAAGATAATGAAAGTGTAGCTAATACTACAGCTTCGGATTTAGGAAATGGAACATATATCTTTGGCTTTATGCCCACTGATGATGGCATATATAACATCAAAGTACTTCGTGCATCTGATAATTACACTATTGGAACCATTACTGTTAATGTAGTTCCAGCAGAAGGACGCGTTATACATACACTCCGCGAATATGCGCCTACAATTGTGATTGGAGTAATGGTTGCGGGGATAGTAATCTATTTCACACTATCGTACTATCTGGTAAGAAAGATGCCGAAGAGATACCTCAAGGAGAAGCAAAAGAAATTTACTCTCTAAAGAGTAAAGCAGCATAGAATCCTATATCCTCCATGATGTCTGGATATGATTTTAATGCTTTTTCTCCTCCATAAATTTCTCTTATTCCCGGCTTTCCCCATTTGTACTCCTTAGATTTTATAACCAAATTATAGTTCTGCAATAGGTATGAGATTAGTATCTCTCCCTCCAATGGATCAATTGATGGATTCAGATAAATCATTCTTCCCCCTTCATCCAAGGCTGGAACTAACTTTTCAAGTAATCTCTTAGCGTCCAAAGCTAATGCTATGAAATCTCTCTCCTTCAAGAATGCTGATATTCTAGGCCTTAATCCTATTTTTGACGATCTAGGTCTAACCAAAATAGCATCAAAAGCCCCTCTATCGAAATGGATGTATTTATAATCACTTATATGCCATTCCGCGTTCTCTAGATACTCCATTAATTTAAGCCTTCTAAGCTCCATTTTGATTTTTTCATCCTCAAGCTCAGTCTTACTTACAATTGTTATTTCAGCTTCTCCCTCTGTTCTTTGCATTATAAACGCGAGATCCTCGGGATTTGGAGATACGCATAAAATTCTCTCTTCTTTCTCGGGAGAGAACCATGTTAAAGCCTCGTAAACTATAAGCGGAATTTGGTATGCTTCACCCAACGTAAATGCTCTTAGAGTTCTCAGATTTGGAATTCTGTATTTGCTCTTCGTAACTTCAACAATTGCTCCTTTCATTGCCTGTTCTCCAGATTCTATCCTCGATATACCTACTGCTATCAAATCTCCGAATCTAGAAACAATATTAACTTCGTCTCCTATTGAGATATCTGGATCCATTTCTAATAATCCAGGAGCATATAAATTAGCTCCTAGCATTATTTCCTCAGCACTTTTATCTTTTACTACGACTTTTTTTCCGACGTCAGGTATTTCAAAAGGACCTTCAACGGCTATTAAAGCAACCTCTGGAAAAATCTTAGAGGGAAATATTTTAATACCAGCCCTTCTTAAGTCGTTTAGCACTTTTTCTCTGGTCGCTCTGAATGTGTTTATTGCTATAGGAATAAATTTTGGAGGCCTTCTCAAGGAATCTATGATTCTTATAGCCCTAAAAATGCCGTAAAAGAAAGCTAACCTACCAATCACGGATTCTGAATAGTGAAAAATGTCTCGTAACATCCTTATGATTTTGGTGGACGGCCTTACGTCTCCAAATATCTCATTAAACATACTCAAATTAATCACCAACATAATTATCTGCATCCTTTTAAGAAAAAGTAGCCACTTATACAATAAGTATTTTCTGCGTTTTTAGCTCTCCCTATTTTTATGTTTTTAAGGCGAGAAAATATGAAAGCTTCCAAGAGAGCGAAAGAAATAAGGTATGGTATAAGAGAATTGATCTCTTTAGCTCGAGAAATCTCAAAGGAAACGGGAGAAAAGATAATAAGCTTAGCATCAGGTGATCCAGTAAAATATGGATTTTCACCGCCTAAGGAATTCTTAGAGTCGCTGGTAGAGGCCACTAGCTATGATATCAATAGCTATGGAAATTTCGCTGGAGAAGATATATTGAGAAGAGAATTAGCAAAACTCGAAAGTAGTAAGACCAAGAGAAAAATTAATTCTGATGATTTGCTTATTACAGCTGGTAGTATTGAAGCAATCTCAGCTATATTTTTGAGTTTTTTCGAGCCGGGAGACAAAGTATTATTGCCAGATCCATATTATCCTCCATATGCTTCACTAGCAAGACTTCATGGTCTCATTCCGATTTTTTATCCTCTTAGAGAGGAGGAAGGATGGTCAATTGATATCAATTTTCTTGAATTTATCATTAGGAAAGAAAGGCCCAAGGGAATCGTGATTATTAACCCTAATAATCCAACGGGAACCATACTTTCACGTAGCTTAATAGAAGAGATTATAGATCTAGCCGGGGAATATAATATTCTTCCAATCTTTGATGAAGTTTATGATGAAATCGTTTTTGACGGAAATTTCGAAAAAGCCGCCAATTTAACGAGTGATATTCCGATTATCGTATTAAATAGTTTAAGTAAGACCTTTGCAATTCCTGGATGGAGGATAGGATATGTATACAAAATTGACGAGGAGGGTGTTTTATCAGACGCTTGGAGAGGCTTAAAGAAGGTTCTAATGCTGAGAATTTCGAATCCAAGAATAACTCAGATAGCGGCTGCATTGGCTTTAAATAAGCTGAATAGAAGTTCATATCTTGAGAAATATAGGAGAGAATTAAACGAAAGAAGGAAATTTGCTATTGAAATGCTTAGTAGTTTTAACCACTTAACTTTTGTTGAACCGCTGGGAGCATTTTATATATTCCCAAGGATAACATCTGGGAAATGGGTTAAAAAAGATGAGGAATTGGTTCTAGAACTCCTTAAGAAAGAAAAAGTTCTAATAGTTCATGGTTCAGCATTTGGAAAATTAGGGATTAGTCACATTCGTCTTGTATTCCTTCCGCCAAAGGAGATTATGGAAATCGCGCTGAAGAAACTAAAGAAAGTATTAGGGTGAGATTTTGAAGGAAGAAATAAAAGAGGAAGGACTATCCGAATCAAAATACAAAGCTAAAAGAATTTTTATGTTCCTAGCCCAAAAAATTGCTGGGTTAAGTGGTCTCCAAATAGCAGCTGTCCTGGCATCAAATGGAAGCATGTCTGCGGAGAAAATAGCTGAACTTACTGGGATTCAAGTGGCTGTTGTTAGAGATATTTTAGAGAGATTGCATGCAAATGGAATATTATTTACTACAAGAATACCTTCAACAGAATATCATTCAGTGATCTTTAAATATTATTTTGATGAGGTTACTGTGCTTAGAGCTTTTAGAGATAAGCTTAAGTCGATGATTATACATCTCACAAAAGTATCAGAATACAGAGGCACATTTTACTATTGCCCAACATGTAATAGATACTATTCTGAAGAGGTTGCTGCTGAAAACGATTATCAATGTCCAGTATGTGGGTCAGAACTAGAGGAAAGACCTAATCTAGCTATAGAATTCAGAAGGCTTAGAAAATTTGTAGATGAGCTTAAAGCCAAATTTGTACAAACAATGTATATATAATTAAATGGGTTGAATTTAAAACGAGATAAACGCCATATAATTTAAGAAAATGTGATTTCGGTGTCTTCATGACATCACTTGAAGAGGCCATAAAAGGTCTGAAAGAAGCTTTAAACAAGCCTGGAGTAATAATACAAACTCCAGACTATGTATATGCTATATATGAACTAGGACCAGGAAGATGGAGACAAATTAGTGTAACTTTTGCTGACAAAGAAGTAGATATCTCTGATGTTGACTTGAGAAGAGCGATACTCTATTTGATTGAGGAGGTTTCTAAAAGTCTTCCAAATTATCATGGAAAATGGAGAGTTATCCTTTCAGAGGCAGAGCTGAGTGAATTAGAAGAAAAATTAAAGGGTTAAATCTCTTTTAAAGAATCCCTTTATTTTTTGCTATTTCAATAGCTTTTGAAATTATTTTATCATGGTCAAATGCTAACTTTATCTTACTAATCTCGCTTATGCTAATCCATTCTGCCTTCTTGGCATCTGAAGAAGCTTTAAGTTCTCCTCCTTTAGGAATGCACAAAAAAGCTATGCTCACAACATGGCCCCTTGGATCCCTATTTGGATCAGAGAAAACTCCAACTAATTCTATTATTTCAACATCCAGTGAAGTCTCTTCTTTAGCCTCTCTTATGCAGGCGTTTTCAACTGTTTCTCCTACCTCTACAAAACCCCCTGGAAGCGCATAGTGATCTTTAAATGGTTCATTAGCTCTCTTAATAAGGACGATTTTTTTGGTCTTTGGATCTATTATAACAGCATCAGTTGCGAGTAGAGGTGTTTTTGGGACACCCATTTTTAAACACCATTATCAGTAAACTCAGAAAATGTTTATAAATAACAGTAAAATCTCAAAATAAAAAAAGCAGTTCTTCATATAATGGTGCTTTAGGATGTCTAGAATAAGGTTGAGAAGAAAAAGACGAAAGACAGCAAAGTTAAGAGGTAGAAGGTATGCAGGATATGGACAAGTGAGTGGCTGTCTCTTATACACATCTGACGCTGCCGACGAATTAGACGGTGTAGATCTCGGTGGTCGCCGTATCATTA
>CBDULE010000076.1:0-6309 GCA_965367995.1 uncultured archaeon
GCCTTCTCAACGCCTTTCTTAGATGCATCAGAGCAGTAAATAATTCCAGGAGCGTTCTCCCTAATTTTCACATTAATCGTAATATCTAATTTCTCTTCGATGACATTTAGCTCTTTTGAAGATAAATCAGTAAGAATTGGTATCTCATGCTTTAATGCTAAAGCCTCGAAAGCTATTGTTCCATAACCACACATTGGGTCGTATATATTCAAGCTTCCTAATGAAGCCAAATATGCAGCTACAGTAGGTCTTAGAGCAGCTTTATGAACATTTTTCCTATATAATCTCTTCTTCCAGATATTCTCTAATATGCTCCAAGCTAAGATTATTGTTCTTCCAAAAGCGATTACTTTTATCTTAACATCAGGATTCTTTAAATCCACCTTTAAATTGCTTGGAATCAGTTCTCTAGCAGCTTCTCTAGCTAATTCAATACTACTGAAATCGTGCTTAACAATCTCATTCTCAAAAGCATTTTCATACTCTCTTCTTACTCCTGAAAAAGCAATTGATTCTCCTTCCTTTAAAAATGTTGAAATGAAATCTAAGAACTCTTCTTTCTTATCTCTTAACACAGAAATTGCGCTTTCTAATGTCCCATCGAACTTATCAACTATGATGGGATAAAGGATTTCATTTGCAAACCTATCTTTGCATAAAAGCTCATAGAACTGCTTTTTGCTAATATTAAGGAGGACAAGTCCAGTGAGGTCTCTTAGCTCATTATTACTATAATGTTTTTCGATTCCATCATTAACAAAGAGAAGAATTTTCATAAGGAACACGATCAGTAGAGCGTCTTTTCTTCATTTTTTATCCGTGCTCGGTCTTTTCATCATGCCTATAATGATAACTCCTCACTTAAGAATTTAAAAATACTGTAGAACTAATTTTAAATAATACATGAAATATATTACGATATGATGTAATACTATGGAATTGGGGATTGAGATGAGTGTTGTCATATCTGCTAGGATACCAAAGGAGTTAAAGGAAAAGGCAAGGAAGTATGGGATAAACATATCAGAGTTTATAAGAAAATCCCTAGAAGAGGAAATTAGGAGAAGAGAATTGGAGGAAATTACAAGGAAGCTTAAGAAATTTAGAGATAAGTTTA
Source organism: uncultured archaeon (assembly GCA_965367995.1). Classification (GTDB taxonomy): domain Archaea; phylum Asgardarchaeota; class Njordarchaeia; order Njordarchaeales; family Njordarchaeaceae; genus Njordarchaeum. Next base: position 1,118 of record CBDULE010000076.1, read on the forward strand.
GGCATGTTGATGTAGATGATGTTGTAAAGGTTGTACGAGAGATTAGAGAGGAAAGATAATGTATTTGGTAGATGCTAGCGCTCTTGTGAACATATTATTAAGCGTTAATGATGCTGGGGAATTAATAAAATTGCTTAGAGGAGCATATATACTCGACCTAACGGTGTACGAGTTTAATAATGCTCTATGGAAGCTTACAACAATAACTAAGAAAATAGGGAAAGAAGCAGCTAAAATAGGTGCTGAAATACTAGAGTGGCTAATAAGCAATGGAACGCTCTATGTACTATCGGAACACAAGAATCTCGGCGAGAGGGTCTCGGCAGCCATAGAAAAAAGAATTAACTTTTACGATTATTCATATATTTATATGGCTAAAAGTAAAGGGCTGATCTTGATTTCCGATGATAAAGGGATGAGGATAAACGCAAAAAATTTTGGTGTGACATCAATTAACACAAAAGAGTTTATAAAAAGAGTTATCAATCGAAGTGCTTAAAGGTTGATAGAATTCACCATAATCAGAAAAGCACTCTTGGATATACCTTTCTAATAGTTTTTTATCAATAAAAAATTAATATGGCCAAAGGTTTTTTGATAAAAATGAAATTCGTAATAAAACACAATCAGTAGAGCGTCTTTTCTTCATTTTTTATCCGTGCTCGGTCTTTTCATCATGCCTATAATGATAACCTCCCGCTTAAGATTTTTATCTTTAACTATTGGTATCCCCTTTGTCTCAGCAATTTCTTACGACTATAACTTTCTCAATAGAATGAATCTTCAAATATATTACAAAACATTTAAATAGAGTATTCTGCTGAAAGAGAAATTTTCTAAAAATCCGGTGGTTAAGTATTGAAAGCAAAATTGCTTCTTGAGGATGGAACAGTAATAGAAGGCATTGGCTTTGGTTCTGAATGTATTAGAGTTGGAGAACTTGTTTTCACAACTGGAATGGTTGGATATCCAGAGGCCATGACGGATCCATCTTTTAAAGGTCAAATTCTCATTTTCACGCATCCAATGATTGGAAATTATGGCGTTCCTGATAAAAATATAAAGGAATACGGAATCCCTATTCATTTTGAATCAGATAAAATACAGGTTGAAGGAATCGTAATCTCAAAACTAACAAGGCCAAATCATTGGGCAAGCAAAGTAAGCCTTGATGAGTGGATGCGAAGAGAAGGGGTTCCCGGAATAGAAAGGGTTGATACTAGAGCTCTCGTGAGGAAAATAAGGGAAAGAGGCGTTATGAAAGCTGTTATTGCAGTAGGTGATTATTCAATTTCTGAAATGAGAACTATGCTAAAGGAATGGAATTATGATTCAAAAGATTTTGTATCTGAAGTTTCTCCTAAGGAAACGATAATCCATGAACCGAATGATTGGACTAAAACAGTTGTTCTAATAGATTGTGGCGTTAAATTTGGAATATTAAGAGAGCTTCTCAAGAGGAAAATAAGAGTAATAAGGGTTCCTCCAAGTTCTAATTTTCTGAGGGAAATTGATAAATATGAGGCAGATGGAGTAGTTATCAGCAATGGGCCAGGAAATCCTGAAGTTCTTGACTACATTATAAATAGAGTTGGAGAAATTATTGAAATGGAAATACCAACTCTAGGAATTTGCCTTGGGAATCAAATTCTTGCTCTAGCAGATGGAGCAAAGGTATTTAAGCTCAAATATGGTCATAGGGGTCAGAATAAGCCTGTGGTTGATCTGAAGACGAAAAGATCCTTTGTTACATCTCAGAATCACGGATATGCAATATTACTGGAAACTCTGAATAATTTCGATGTTTGGATGATTAATGCTGATGATAAAACAGTTGAAGCAATATTGCATAAGAGGGCACCAATAATAGCAACTCAATTTCATCCTGAAGCTTCTCCGGGACCGTATGATTCGACATGGATATTCGATTACTTTCTGAGGTTGATGGAAAATGGAAACGGTAGATAAGGTTTTAATATTAGGTTCGGGAGCTATAAAAATAGCTGAGGCTGCCGAATTTGATTATAGTGGAAGCCAAGCGTTAAAAGCTCTTAGAGAAGAAGGAATAGAAACAATTCTTGTTAATCCTAACATAGCAACAATACAAACAAGTTATGAATTAGCCGATAAGGTTTATCTTTTACCTTTAAAGTTAGAATTTGTTGAAAAAGTAATAGAAAAAGAAAGACCTGATGGTATTCTTTTGGGCTTTGGAGGGCAGACAGCTCTTTCTCTTGGTGTAAAATTACATGATTATGGGATTCTTGATAGATATGGAGTTAAGGTTCTAGGAACGCCTATAGATGGAATTAGAAAGGCTTTAGATAGAGAACTCTTTAAACAAACAATGAGAGAGAATAGTTTACCAATACCCCCGAGTGTTGCTGCGAGAACGGAGGAAGAAGCTAAAAATGCGACTAAAGAAATAGGTTTTCCAGTTATAGTTAGAGTTAGCTTTAATCTAGGAGGAAGAGGCTCCTTTATAGCTAACAACATGGAAGAATTCAAATTGATGTTAAGAAGAGCTTTTGCTCATAGTGAAGTAAGAAAAGTTCTAGTTGAGAAATATCTCAAACATTGGAAAGAGATAGAGTTTGAAGTTGTTAGAGATGCATATGGAAATAGTGTAGCAGTTGCCTGTCTTGAGAACGTTGATCCTATGGGAGTTCATACTGGGGATTCAATAGTCGTAGCGCCTTGTCAAACCCTTACAAATAGGGAGTATCATTTGCTTAGAATAGCAAGTATTGATGTAGCAAAAGCAATAAACTTAATTGGAGAGTGTAATGTTCAATTAGCACTTGATTATAATTCTGAAAAGTTCTATATAATAGAAACAAATCCGCGAATGAGTAGAAGTAGTGCTTTAGCTAGCAAGGCTACGGGATATCCCTTAGCTTATATAGCTGCAAAATTAGCTCTTGGCTATAGGCTGAGCGAACTTATAAATAGGGTAACTGGAAGAACAACGGCTTGCTTTGAGCCAAGCCTAGATTATGTAGTAGTTAAAGTTCCTAGATGGGATGCTGAAAAGTTTGGAATAGAGATAAAACTTGATTCAGAGATGAAGAGCATTGGAGAAGTCATGGCTATAGGAAGAAATTTGCATGAAGCATTCCAAAAGTCAATAAGAATGCTGGATATAGGAGAATTAGGCATAATCGGTAAATATTATTTTGAAGAGGAAAGTGTTGAGTCAATAAGAAGGAAGCTTAAGGAGAGAAGACCATACGTTCTCTTACACATAGCAAAGGCGTTAAAATTAGGCTTAACGCCCGATGAAATATGGGAGTTAACGGGAATAGATAAGTACTTCATCTATATAATACAAGAGATAGTCGAGATTGCAGATAAATTGAGAAAGAACCCTAATGATGAGGAATTGATAAAGGAAGCAAAGAAACTTGGATTCAGCGATGAGCAAATAGAACTTCTTACTGGAAGAGAAGTAAGGAGAGAACTTCCGTTCGTAAAGCAGATAGATACATTAGCTGCAGAATGGCCTGCATCCACAAATTACTTATACGTTACGCATGACGCTTCAGAAAATGATGTAAAACCATCTAAGAGAAAGAAGATCATAATCCTTGGTGCTGGGACTTTTAGAATTGGAGTCTCGGTTGAATTTGATTGGGCTGTTGTCAGCTTTGCTAATGCTGCTAGGAGACTTGGTTATGAGGTTATTGTGGTAAATTATAATCCAGAAACAGTTTCAACAGATTGGGATATAAATGATAGGCTTTATTTCGAAGAAATAACCTTGGAAAGGGTGCTTGATATCTATAATTTCGAAAAGCCAGAGGGAGTAATAGCTTTTGCCGGAGGTCAATTATCAAATAATCTAGCGAAAAAACTTGAAGAGTCGGGAGTTAGGATACTTGGAACATCTGGTAAATCTGTGGATATTACTGAGGATAGATCAAAATTCTCAAGGCTTCTTGACTCTCTTGGAATAAAACAACCACCTTGGGTTGAAGCTAAAAGTGTGTCAGATATCATGAAATTTATTGATGAATACGGTTTTCCAGTAATTATTAGAGCTAGTTATGTTCTAAGCGGAACTGCTATGGAGATTGCAAGAAATTATGATGAACTATTCAGCTACTTAAGAAGGGCTGTTAGGATATCCTCTGAACATCCTGTGATAATATCAAAATTCATACCTGGAATGGAACTTGAGCTTGATGCTGTCTCAGATGGTAGGAGGATTGTCGGAGTTCTTATAGAGCATATTGAACCCGCTGGCATACACAGTGGCGACGCTACAATGGTAACTCCTATGAGAAGAGTATCTTGGGCTTCGAAAAGGATGAAGGAAATAGCAGAAATGCTTGTTAATGAACTTGGAGTCATTGGTCCATTTAACATTCAATTTGTAGCTTATGAGGGAGATATATATGTAATAGAAATGAACCTTAGGACTAGTAGATCAATGCCGTTTTCAAGCAAGGCTAAAGGAGTAAATCTAATGGATTTAGCAGCTAAAGCGGTTCTTAAAGGAAAAATTGATGGATATCCAGAAGGTTTTAATGAACTGAATTCCCCTAACTACGCTGTTAAAGTAGCTCAATTTTCATGGGCTCAAATGAAAGGAGCTTATCCTAGATTAGGTCCTGAAATGAGGTCTACGGGAGAAGTAGCTACATTAGCTAGTAGGTTTGAAGATGCTCTATTAAAAGCATGGCTTGCAGCAGAGCCGAATAGAATGCCGAATGATATCATCTTAATCTATGGAAGGGAAAGGAGGAAGGAATTAAAACAAGCAGCTAGAATTTTGAGTAAATTTTTTGATGTTTACACTCTTGAGAGAGCAGAAATTTTAGGTGAAGTTTTGTCGGTGGATGAGGCTATCAATCTTCTTAAGAAGTGGGATATTGACTTACTAATAACAACTGGAAGCATGCCAGAAATAGACTTCCATGTTAGAAGAACTGCTGTGGATATGAATATACCGATAATTTTGGATGCTTCTTTAGGTTTAGAAATCTCAAAGGCAATTTCATTAATAAGAGAAGAAGGCTTTGAGATTCTTGAGATGAAGGATTATTATAATGGATCCTTCTTAAACATAAAAAGAGGAAAATTGCTTTTCGCTAAAGAAGTTGTGAAGTATAAATTTCAAGCATAGCTCTTTATATAAAAATTTTTACTGAATTAGCATTTTTCTGAAAGTAATTTATAGAATTCTTTAT
>CBDULE010000077.1:0-6231 GCA_965367995.1 uncultured archaeon
TCGTGGGCTCGGAGATGTGTATAATAGACAGCAATAAGATGGAATGGAACCAATAACTTCGGATTGAAAGTAGCAAGTGGTGTATATATCTATCAGATTAAGGCTGGAAACTTCATTGACAGCAAGAAGATGGTATTTCTGAAATAAGATTTGATGAGAAAATGAATTAATCAATAAATCTTTCCAATTATATAATTTAGCTATTGATTCTCTTGATAGAGGGGATTTGGTAGACGCGTGTGAGAAAGCATGGGGAGCTGTTGAAGCGATGAGAAAAGCATTGCTTGTTAAAGCTGGAATATCATACGATTCGGCTAAATCTATAAGTATCGGCATTCCCCTATTTACTAGACTTCTTAAAAAACTCGGTAGGAAAGATTTATTAGAAAAATATACATACTTCAATTACAAACTACATGTAATGGGCTTCTATGAGGGCATAACTGAAGGCTGGGAAATTGAGGATATAATAAGAGAGGATTTACCTTTATGGTTAAAAGAGATGAAATCTCTGATTGATAAATTAAATATTAATCTTTCCAAAGCAGAGGAGATAATGAAGGAGATGGAGAAACTTAAGAGGAGGCTAATATTAACTCATGCTGAGATAGTTTCCTTAAGAAATCGACTTGATAAGACAATAGAAGAGTTGGTCAGATAATCAGTCTAAAAATACAGAAGTTGAATTAACAAGTAGGAAATTTATTGAGAAGCTTTTTCTAAATATAGAAAGACCTTTATTCTTTAAATTACATATTGCTCATTAAGAGCTTGATAATGTAAATATTGGTTGATGACTCTAAAAATCGAGCTGTAGTAACATAACACTTGAGGTGTAAACATTGGGGAGAAAAGGAAGAATTTACACTCCGCTAAGTAAGCTTTACTTTATGCTTTATTTTTTTATAACTATAATATTTATGTTATGGCTAATAGGCTTCTTCCAGGTGGTTGCTCATCTTATATTTGGTATTCCCGCATGGCTTGTAGCAATCCTGGTTTTTCTTTCACTCTTTGGAAGCCTTGTTAATATCCCTCTCTTCTACGTTAAGAGCTATAAAATGATAATTAAACCTACAGTAATAAGGATATTCTTTGTTGAATGGGTTATTCCTGAGGTTGATTGGGAGGAGCAGAAAACTTTAATTGCAATAAATCTTGGAGGTGCTATCATACCAATTGCTGTATCCTTATATCTCATCTATAAATTAGCATTGGAAGGCGGCATAATTCTTCTTATTAAGTTAATAATTGCATTAATCATAGCGTCCATCTTAGTAAACAAAATTGCTAAGCCGATTCCTGGACTTGGTATTGCTACTCCTGCTCTGGGACCTCCATTAATAACACTAATCATCGTTCTTATTCTTCATCCTTACATAAATACTGTTGAATTTTATCAAATGCTTTATTCAGTAGGCTCCCTATCAGCTCTCATTGGTGCAGATCTCATGAACCTTCATAAGATTCCCGAGTTGGGTGCTCCGGTTGCTAGCATAGGTGGTGCTGGAACATTTGACGGAGTTTTCGTATCTGGATTAGCTTCAATATGGTTAGCAATGTTCCTTCTTGCATAACCTATTTTTAATTTTAACAGCAGCAATAAATGCAAGATTATTTAGGGCATTATAATATGCACCTGCCTTTTCAAGCTTTTTTATCGCATCCTCAACTACCTTGATTCCTTCTTCATATCCTAAGGAGGTGAGCTCTCTTCCGAATTCTGCTTCTATTAAAGCGAACTTACCTAGTTCTAGTTTTTCTTCAAGTTCCTTCAATAGCTTATATGCTCTTTCAATTTTTCCTTCCTTAACCATAGCTTTTAGAGTATTAATCGTGGAAGAATATAATGCCTCAGCTATCGGAATCTCAAAGTCTAGTTTAGGAGCTAAAGAGGAAAGCATATCAGCTGCAAAGTCATCATAAAGGACTTCAGAGATTAGTTTTTCCGCAAGTTCATTGTCTTCACCTAATAAGAGGGATGCCAAAAATACTTTTATATAAGTGCTTAGAGTTTTCTTTCCTTTCCTCTCACATTCTTCTATCAGTTTTAGTCCTATCTCTATAGCCTTATTCTTTTGAGCTTTCATAAGTTCTAGAAGAAAACCTTCATATAAGAGTTTGAATCTAAGGTACTCTGGAACGCTAGGATAAAAACCAGCTTCATTTATGTAATCCAAAGCTAGATCTATTTTACCCATCTTCACTAGAACTATAGCAATTTTTCCGAATAGCTCATATATCCCATCAAACTCTCCCAACTCCTCCATGAAGTAAGCAACAAGCTCAATGATTTCCTCTTTAACCTTTCCTAAAGTTAGCAGATCATCTACAATTTCGTTTAAAATAGAAATAAGAAGCCTCCGATGCCCTAATTTGTATAGGAAATCAGATGCTCTTGCGATTCTAACAATCCCAAAGTAATCATCATTCGCTATTTCTAACTTTCCAAGGTAAATCTCAAGAATTTCTTTATGAGGCGAACTGATTTTATCTATCACATCATTAATCTCTTGAATTTTAATCTTATTTGCCCTCTTTAGTGCCTTTAAATAACCTATCATAAAATCAAGAAGCGCGTTATCCTTCAACTTTTTATCAATTTCCAGATTATTTATAGCTGAATATATACCATAAGCTATGTAATAATACCTGGTATTCCTTAATGTTTCGAGAACACCACCGTCTGACGCTCTTATAAGATTAGGAATTGCTCTCATTATCAGCGTAAAAGTCCTATAATCTCCTTCTTTCTCTGATATATCTATTGCCTTGATAAGTGCATTTTTACCAATCTCTGAAAGACCTAACTCGTAGGATTTCAAAGACATCTTTATTAGGTCTTCTATTACAGCATTCGAACCGATTTCATATAGCTTTGAAACTACTAGATTTATATCTTCTGGATCTGTTACTTTTTGTGAAACTTCTTTTAAAAACACCAATGGAAGACCTATGTTTCCTGTTTTTCTGCTTATTTTAAGGATAATATCATAGGCTTTTCGCAACTTCTCTCTTGATAGAACTCCCATATCAGCTAGTTGTAGAAGAAACTTCATATAGGCATGATTATAATACTGATTTTTAGTCTCAGTGTATCTCATCAAGGGAGCATCTTTGATGAAGTTCTTTTTCGCTTCTAGATAATCATCCATCTTAAACATCTCATAAAAAACAGCTTAAGAATGTTTAAATCTCTCCTCTCTCTTTTAAACTTTATTTTTTATAACAGCCAACTAAAGCTACAAACTATTTAAATAACATTTTAAGATTAATTTTTATTTGGGTGATTTCCTTGCTATATCTAGCTATATCTACATGAGAAGGAAATTCTGAGGGAAATGATTAATAGACTCCAAAAAGATAGAAGAAGTGCAGGAGATAATCTTATTTGGCTCTTTAGCTAAGGGCGAGCATAAACCAGATAGCGATATTGACATAGCTGTTTTTTGAGTAGTGAAAAATCAGCTAAAGTTGTTGGAGAAATTGCTGATGAACTATATGCTGAATTTGGAATTCCTATAACCATAATAAAATTTGTTTATAATCATATTCCAAAGATAATGATTCCACTGCTTGAAGAAATCAGAAGAAATGATGTTTCTCTATGGAAAAGAAAGAAAGGCTAGAAATCGCTAAAGAGTTCCTAAAGAGAGCAAAATAGAAGTTAAAAAGTGCTGAATTACTATTAAAGAATGGATTGTTGGATGATGCAATTAGTAGAGCTTACTATGCAGCTTATTTATCCGCTTATGCTTTTTTATATCTTCTGGAAGAATCACCAAAAATTCATGATGGTTTATTACACGCTTTCGGATTAAGGCTTGTAAAAACCTGTATTGTAGATAAAAAATATGCTAAAATTTTAAATAGACTTAGGAGGATGAGGGAAGAAAGTGATTACGCAGCATTTGTTTATATCGATGAGGATGAGGCTAAAGAGCTTGTAATGGAAGCCAGAAAATTTGTTTCAAAGATGGAAGAAATAATCAGTAGATTTGAAGGTGTATAGGATAAATAAAAATGCTTATGCAAAGATGTTGAAGAGGGCTGTTACATTTCTCAGGAACCTAAATACTCTTGCCATGATATCCTTCCTAGGTTTTATCTCTCCGGGATTTAATCTTATGCCTTGAAGCTCCGCATAATCTAAAGCTCCTCCAATCCATAGGGCTACAACCCATAGGATATTAGTGTTAATATCTCCTTTCCCTATGCATGGATAAAATACCCATTTAGAGTCTCTTATTGTCTCTATTTTCTCTACAATCTTCGGGATAATACAGAATATAGCATGTAGTGGATCAAATTCTGATGTCTTCATAACATAGGCCCATGTTGTATGGTTAAACTGTTCTGGTTGGAATCCATAGAAGAATTTAGATAATCCGTATGTGTTCTTCGGATTTGCTATTATTTGCATAGCATTCCAAACCATAGCGTCCGCTACTTCCTTCCATAGATCCTTTCCTGTGAACTTGTAAAGCCTTATAAAATCGGGGGCCATTCCTATTCCATATATGTCCAAATGCTGGTTTTCAACGGATACAATGGTGCCACCAAATGTCTTGTATTTATTCCTTCCAAGTGTGGTTTTCTCGCAGAAAGGAACATTCCAAAAGAACATCCATGTCATTATATAATATCCAGCTCTCTCTGCAGCTTCAAGATATTTCTTATTCTTAGTAACTTCATAGAGCAATAATGCGGCTCTCATTATCGCATGACCAGCTTCTTTATCAATTGTATCAGCATCTAAGGTATCACCCCAATACAGATCATTCTCCACAAATTTCTTTATGTAGTAATTCATCCCTTTCTCCGCAGCTTCAAGATATTTCTTTTCTCCAGTTATCTTATAAAGTTCTACAAGCATCCATATGATATATGCACCATTGGTTCCATCATCAGAAACCTTTTTACCATCTGGACTCCACCATTTACCAAAGCTTCCATTAGGTAACTGATGTTCCACAAAGAAATCAGCCAATTTCTTTACTGTTTCCAGCCAGAGTTCATTTTCTTCCCCTCTTTCTTTAGCATATTGATAAAGTCTCAGCAAAAAGTATCCTGCTTCACCCATAACTCTAGTATTTATCCATTTCCTCTTAAAGAGACTATATCCGAACCATGTCTTTAAAGTTAAATGATAGTCGGTTGGAAGAAGACCATTATCAAGTTGAGGAGAGCAATGGAAATATGCCGTTCTAAATGCTATCTCCTTGAGTTTTTTATCACCAGTAATCATATATATCCTGTATAAAGATAATGCCATTTCTAGGCTTTTTCCAACGAAGCCAGCTGATATCGATGGTACAAGTGCTATTCCTGTAGGAGTAACCAATGTTATGAATCCAGAAACCTTTCCTAATCTGAAGTAATGGACATTTAAAGCATACTCAGTCTTTAACTTAAGGAAATATTCTAGCTTATTAAAGTCCACTTTTACATTCTGCTTTAATATTTTCCAAGCCTCTTCTAAGACTAAATAATATCCTCTTTTATAACCTAATTCCCTAAAATTTGCCGAAATTATATAGAATGTTCTAGAATATTTCCTCGGCTTTTTGAATTTCATTACTTTTTTCCTTGAAAAGAAGTTCTTCCCTGTATAGCTCTTAGGAATTTCCTGCCATGGAATTCTAATCGATATCAAACCCCTTTTAACCATTACAGATGAGATTTCTTCCTCGTTCTTAGCTGGTTCTGTAAAAACCGCAAAAACTCTCTCATCATCTTCAACAATAGCTGCAGATGGTATCGTTACTCTATCCTCTCTGAAGTACCATTCTTCATCTAAAGAAGGTCTAGGAAAGATCCCCCTACCCTGCTTATTACCATCATAAGCAACTCCGGGAATCATCCAATGTTTGGGCTCAAAATCATACTTCACTTTGAAGTAAAACTCTCTTGCAGGTTCTTCCCATCTTCTATGTACTCTATAGAGGTATTCTGTTAATCTTGTAATATCATCAAAAGCTCCTTTCTCCTTAATGATTTCGAACATTAAAAATCACCATCAAATACTATCTCTTTTAGAAAGAGAAATATGGATTAAAAGTTATAGTTAAATACTAATAGGCTGATTAAGTGATAGTACTCTTGCATATAAATAAAGAGAAATTGCTAATCTCTTACTTTTAACTGCTTAAGCACAAAGTTTATTTGAATATTTATAATATCTTTAAGTTTCTCATTAAACTTCCTTGTTTTAATGCCTATTCAATAGGC
>CBDULE010000078.1:0-6133 GCA_965367995.1 uncultured archaeon
TTGGTAAACCAATCCGAGATGATTTTAAATATTATGATTCGATAGAAAAACGTATCTGTAACCAACAAGGCGGTTGTATAAGCTCATTTAAGCTAAATCCAGATATATATAGAAAAATTGAAATCCATAAGGCTTTTCTTCAGAATACTGTTTTTCTTGATCCTTATATCATAAAGGAAACTGAGAGTCTAGTAATGAAGTTCTGGGCTGATTTAAAGTTTAAGAGGGAGGATAAGAAGATTGTAAAATTCATAAACTCATCGTTTGATTTAGGTGTAGAATCAATATCTTATGTTCCTCTTAATGGTAAAAACCAATTAATATTAGAGTTTAGCGACCATTCTGTAAGACTTGTAGATTTAGGGGATGGTGTTAAATACGCGATTCTCCTTTACTCAGTTTTCATAGCGGTTAACCCGAAAATCGTGTTAATAGATGATGTTGAGAGCCATCTTCATATTGGTGGATTAAGTAAAATTATTGAAGCTATTTTGGATTATTCTAAGAAAAATAACGCTCAATTCATAATGACTACACACAGTATCGAGTTTATAGAGGAATTAGTAAGGCTTGCAAAACATAAAGGCTTTAAATCGAATGAGGTAACTGTGTTCCATCTTCTTAGGAAGGGGGATAGAGTACTATCTAGAAGATACAATCTTGACGAGGCATACAGATATATTTTTACAATTGGTTCTGATTTGAGAAAGCCGTGAGGCGTTTATAATGAGCTCAGTTGAGCTTGATTTTTTCATATTAGCTGAAGGCATATTTGATGTTTTACTGTTAGAGAAATTGCTTAGTGAAATTGGTTCTATTTCATCCATAGAAAGTTATTATCTTGTTGGAAGAGGAAAATTTATTGATGGAGCGAGAATCATCGAAGGAAATAATATGAGGATAGGTTTGTTCCCATGCGGTGGCAAATCGAATGTGAAAGAGTATTTAAAGAAATTTATGAAAGATGTTATGGTAGATAAAGCATATATAATAATTGAATTAGTGAAAAAACCAGGGGATCCCCTGCTAGAAGTAACACTTGCTGGTAATAAAGTTTTGGGTATTATTGATAGAAATTCTGATGATCTACAAAAATTAAGAGAATCATTCGAAGGCTCGTATCAAAGACAGGGAGATTTTATAGTTATTCTTAAAACTGTTAATGATGTTGATTTCTCAATTATAGTTGCGGACCCAGATTTAGAAATTATATTATGTAGAAGAACAATTAGTGGCTGTCCAAATATAACGTTCTCAAGACTATTTCAGATGCTAAAAAATATGGGAATGGACGAGCACCATGCGTGGAGAGCATCACTCTTTACGTATTGTAAGGTATTTAGAAACCAAATAGAGGGACTTTATAATGAGATTAAGAGTGAAAATAAAAATTTAGGGAATATTCTAGACGATCTTAAAGAAATTTTGAAAAATGAGCTTCTAACTAAATAAAAGCTCATTTTGTTTATGTACGTAATTTGAAATTAAATTTGCTTCCTGAATCCTTTGATTCGATTGATGTAACGCTTTTGTATAAAGATTGTCTATCATTCTGAACAAGTAAAAGTCGACATCTATAATCATCTTAGGCTTTCTATGCCATGGGAAAACCGCCTTTAAAGGAAATCTAAATGTTCCAAGTACTTCTGCTCTAAATCCCCTATCCTCAGCAAACTTTTTCAGGAATATTCTGGACCTCTCATGCTTCCTATGCAAGCTATATACAGCATGCGCGATTTCGAACGCTTTTTCTAGAAAGATTAAATCGGAGTGTCTTCTTCCCCTCTCAAGACCAAAAGGAGGATTCATGATGACGGTATCAACAAGCTCAAAGAACATTCTAACATCACTATTCACGAAGATTATAGGCAGCTCCCTTTCAATAATAGCCTCTAACATTCTCTTATTCTCTTCAGCGATTTTGAGAGCATCCTTATCAATCTCAACACAATAAACTTCCTTCGCACCCAAAATAGCAGCTCCTAATCCAAGTATTCCTGTACCGCATCCTAGGTCAGCAACACGCTTAGCTAATATATCTCCCCTATAAAAAGCTTCTAGGAGCATTATTGATGCGATGTCTGGTGGAGTCTGCAATTGCTCTAATTGCCATTTTGGTGTCTCAAAGTCTTTTAGACCAGCTAGGAGACTCTCTAGACCTTTTTTATCCACTGTAATCTGCATTATGGTTCGCCCTTGAAATTGGATGAAGCTTAAATTCTCTCCCCGATTTTATGATAAGCCTAATTCTAATAATATTTAACAGAAGAATTGACCATATGAGACTTAACTTTTGCTTTGCTTTATCACCGCAGAAATTAATGAAAAATGTCCATGTTTCTTGCTGCAAAATTATAAAGAATCACAAATTTAGTCTTTTTTAGAAAATCTAAGTTTTAGATCAACTTTAAAAAATACGAAATGTTTTTCAGGAAATTGGTTCGCATGATTAAGGTGAATCATTATGAATCAGCTTAGCTTAATTGGTAGTGTCATATCCAAATTTATGAGCTTTTTAATGTTTATTATTAGACGCGACGCTATAGAGGAAGAAAAGATAAAATGGAGGTTGAGAAGATTAGCTGAGAATCTCATTGAGGACTTTAAGGCGCCAAAAGTGCTTTATCATGCCATATATACTGACCTTTATAATCTGTACAAGGATATCGTCGAAACTTTTAAGGAGGGCTCTAAGAAGAACTTTAAGAGGGCAAGGAATCTCTTTCTAAAACTGGCTTTTCTATTTGAAAGAAGGTGGAGCCCTCCTCTTTCAATCCTCCTTTATAGCTCAGCAATTCTTGAGAAAGTAGAGATACCCTCAATAAGAGAGCTGTTCAGCGAACCATTCGTAGCAAATTATGAGAGTAAGGTATATGAGCTTACAGTTAAATTAGAGGATATTGAGATAAGATTTGAGGACATGCTTTTGGTGTCCCTAATAGATGCTATAGGATTATCAAGGTCCATTGAAATCGATGGAAGAAATATTAATATAGTTGACCCATGGATTTTTGTCGGAACAACATTCTATCTTATGCTTATATCTATAGAGAAGGATAAGGATGTACCACATGAAGAGATTAGATTTTGGCTTAAGTATTCATATGACGTATTAGAAAGCCTAATTGAAACTAAGTTTAGATTTATGTTATCAACTAGATTAAGATATCTAGAAAAATCCAAAGAGATGTTTCCAGAGCTTACTTCAGTTTTAGAATATGTTAAGAGAGATGAGTTACTAGTGATTCAAAAATTTGTAAAAGAGTTCGTCGATAAGATTGAAGAACTGGCAAAGAAATTTAGAGTTGAGATAACTATGACGGAAGCCATAAGAAATTTATTAGAGGTGCAGATTAGATGATTATAATCAAATTTGTAATACGCTTTAGTCATTTTAATTCTTATTTCACCTAAATTTTCTTCTTACGTTCTATCAGGAATATAGCTCCATATTTATCATTCCACCAGTTGTTATATATCTGATCTCTCTAAATTCTCAAAAGCTTAGAAAAGTAATGGTCTTATGTTCGTTAAGACAACCTCTTTTATAATCTCTAAAGCTTTATCTCTTTGACTATAAAGTTTATCTAAACTCATAATTTTTGCTCCTGGTATCTCAAGAAGCTCTTCGAGCCTATGATATTTTTTAGCCCATCTAATCAGATTAGCAGATCTTAGTTTGATTATTATATCTTTACAGATCCTAAATACAAACTCTTTTTTTCTGTCACCCAATTTATTACTAATGCTCAATGAATCAAGTAATAAACTCACATTATTTTCGAATAAATGCAATGTTTTATCCACAGATGTCCTTTTCTTTTGACCATTTTGAGTCCATTTATTAATCAGACTTCTCGAGAAGGCCGATACTCTCTGATCAATCTCATCGATGAGAGTTACTCTCTCTGATTCCTTTGCTATTTTTTTAATAGGTGAAATAATAACTGGTTTGGCTAAAAGATAGCTATCATAAGCATTAGTAGCTAGCTTTTTAATAGCTTCTAATAAACTCTCTTTAAAAGCCTTATATATTATTTCAAACCATTGCTCAAGGCCTTTTTCTGGATTGTCTTCGTATAAAATATACGCAAGAGAAGCATATCTAACGAAATATCCAGGAATAAGAATTCTCTCTAAGATATGCTCAGGATTTTCCTCTTGGATGAACTGGCTTATCGAATCGATGAAAGCGCTTTTAGCTTCATTATCCTGATAGGCATAAATAAGTAAACAATTTGACTCTTTTAAAAAGCTCAATAGTTGTTTCTTTTTCTGGGTGCTAAGTTCCCTCTCGCTTGTTATTTCAACAATAATCTTCCCTATATATGTGTATCCTATACGAATGCCAAATTTAAAGTCACACTGCAGACCACTTAAAGTTTCTCGCTCGTCTAGCATAGTTATAATAAGGCGAATAAATTCTTTCCTATGTGGACTTTTAACTTCGATTTCAAACGATGATAATTTCGTACGGAGTAGCTTTAATAATACATCTTCTATTAATTTACCTCTTTCAGTACCTCGTAGTTCGATTATTTTTAATAATTCTTTTATGTTACTTTTTCTGAGTGCTTGTATCAATATTCTGATAGAAAAATATAAGCCCATCCTAATTGCCTCTCTTATAGGAATGGCTTCTGGATCGTTGTTAAATTTCTCAATTAAAGCTTCTTTAGCATCCATGGCAAATAGGTATAATAACCTTGTGATTTCCATTAGATTAGCCTTAATAATCTCTTTCTTAAGCAATTCGCTATATCTACATAGACCAATGACAGCCCCCATAACTATTGCTTTCATGACATCATTAGGTTCTTTAAAGAGTCTTCCTACGTATTCTGTGGAAACGATTCTTCCATGAAGTCTGCTACTTAAATCCTTAGAAGTAATGATAAAATCTCTAACTCTTGGTGATGTAACTAAAAGGAATAAGGGAGCTAAACCATTACTTGACATTTTCTCATATTTCTCAATGATTACTGTAATCACATCAAACAATCTTTTCATTGTTTCCTCTCTACTCTCCCTCACTAAAACATCTAGTTCATCAACAATTATTATTGGGTGTTTAAGATTTTTCTTACATTCAATCAAGATTTTTTCTAACTTTTCAGCAATATCCTTCGATGACTCGGAAGCTATAATCATGTAGGCTCTTCTTCCCCCAAAATTCCTTTCTAATTCATGTTTTAGTAACTTAGCAAACTGAGTTTTTCCAGTCCCATAGGGGGTCTTCTCTCTTGAGGTAATTTCTAAAATACCTCCCTTCCTCTCAAGATTTGCAATCTTAATTTCATTAATTATACGCTTTATGTCTTCATCCAGCATATCTGCACCTATAATAAACTCACGCCATTTATCTAATGGTAAATCAACAGCTACTCCCCGCATCCAACCAGTGAAGACTTCATTAACAACATAGCGATAATCTCTGTCACTATGGTACCTCATAAAAGCGTCATTAAGTATATCGAAAATATCAGTTTCTGTCACAAATTTAGACATTTAAAGTCACCTAAGCACAAGCTAATTTAATTAAACAGTCATCTGGTATTTCGATAACGTAAACAACTTTCCCAGAGAATCTGTCCTCCGTCTTAACCAAAACTTTCAACATGCTACTTTCTAAACTCTTCTCGACCTTCTCTTCAGGTATTGAGAAATCTTTAAGATATATCTCAACGAGTTCTCTTGGAATCTCTAAATTGTCGAATTTCACAAGACCATTCAAATAGAGCTTTAACAATGAAAACTTGACTACATCTCTATCAAGCTTTAATTCTTTATATAGTCTTTCAAATTTCCGCATTTTCATCACCTCCTCAGATCTCATCAATTAGTTCGTCGCTGCAATCTATCAACTCCTCTCCGTCTACCTTATTAATCATAGCTGTAAAATAGTAAAATGCATGAGCGAGCGCTTCACTGCTCTTCGCTGAAAGTGCATCAAGCTCTCTGTTTATAGCTTTCACGATTCTTTTCAACTCATCCTTCTCCATCTTCATCACCTCCCTTAGTATTATTATTTTCCTCTTCAGTTACCTCCTCCTCTGTTACTTCCTCTGAAATGGTTTCAATTTCCTCTTCTGTTACTTCTTCTGGTTCTTCCGGTTCTTCTTTATTAGACATT
>CBDULE010000079.1:0-6015 GCA_965367995.1 uncultured archaeon
TACACCGTCTAATTCGTCGGCAGCGTCAGATGTGTATAAGAGACAGCTTATAACCCATATCTCCACTGTAGAGCCATCCTTTTTGGATGGTCTTTTTAGTTACTTCATCCCTAATATAAAAACCATTTTAGGAGTCAAATCTTAAGATTAATTCTCTGTAAAGAGCGAACACCTTATCTAAATATTCGGAAACGAGAAGAATATTATCAACATTTTCCTCAATTTCGGTTTCTAATAACTCACCCAATTCATCTCTAATTTTCATCCAGATTAAAAATAAAATATTCAGTTCTCTGAGTAGATAAATTAAGCTTGCTAAAATGGAATATTCACTTTTACTTTTCATATTCCCTCTCCTAAGTATTTGCTAAAGAAAAAAATATCAGTAAAGTATTTAAATGAGCAAAATAGAAGTAGGCTCTCACTTTTTATGTAAGCCATAATAAACCAGTTTTTTGACAGCCTCAGCTATTTTCTCTACTTTCTCTTCATTAAGATTAGGATGCATTGGAAGCCATACAGATCTCTTACAAAAATCCTCAGCTACTGGTAGAGAAAGTTTTTTATACTCAGGATAATTCACTACGTGTGCCATAAAGTTGATCTTTGGATTGTTAATTTGTTGAAATAAAGGCTGTTTATGTAAAGGTATATGATAGCCTCTCCTAGCTTCGATTCCCTCCGCATTTAGAGCCTTTACGAAATCATCCCTTGACCATCCTATTTTTTCCTCATCAATCAGAATATTGTAAATGTAAAAAACGTGTCTACCATTATCAGCATCCTCAGGAAGCTTTATTCCCGGAATATCGGCTAATTTTTCACTCAGTAATTTGGCCCATTTTCTTCTTAAGGATATAAATTTCTCAAGTCTTTTGAGCTGATAATATGCAACAGCAGCTTCTATATGGCTTATCCTCATGTTAAATCCTAACATTACGTGAAGATATTTATCTTTAGGTCCTGTTATATAACCAAGCTCTCCATGAGCTCTCATTAGCTTAATTTTCTCAGCAATTTCCTTATCATTTACTGTTATAATACCTCCCCAGCCAGCAGTACCTATCACCTTAGCAGGATAGAAGGAGAAAGAACCAGCGTGACCAATATTTCCCGCTTTTTTACCCTTATAAATAGCACCATGAGCATGCGCAGCGTCCTCTATAACTATAAGATTATGCTCTTTTGCAAGTTCCATAATTGGATCCATATCCACTGGCTTTCCATAAAGATGCACAACTACAATACCATTCACTTTCTCTCTTTCAACGATCCTTTCCACATAACGAGGATCAATATTTCCATCGTACAGTACATCAGCAAATAAGGGCACTGCTCCTGATCTAATAATTGTTGATGCTGTCGCAATAAAAGTGACAGGGGTAGTCACTATTTTTGAGCCAAATGTAAGATTATAAGCTAGATAAAGGAGAAATAAGGAATCGGTTCCATTTGATACTGCAATAGCATATTTAGAGCCCACATAATGTGCGAATTCCTTCTCAAATTTCTCTATGTATTCCCCCGCAACAAAAGATTTCTCTCTCATAATTTCCTGAACTACAGAGAGTTCTTCCTCCCCCATTATTATTTCAGTAAATCTTATTTTTTCTGAACTTACCGGCTTTCCTCCCACAATTGCAGGCTTATCAATACTCATATTTTTTCTCCTATCCAATCTTTTAGAGGGAATTTTTTATCTATCAGTATTTTTAAAGAGATATGCAGTAGGACTACTATTATTAACCTTCGAAAACAGAAACATTTTGAGGTATAAAAAATGGATTTCCTGATGCTAACTCTGATATTCTTCCTCTCACCTTTTTTATTTCAGACGCTAATTCTTAAATTTTATATCAAAATTGCCCATAAAAAAGGAATTACAGCGCCAGACGCCCATAAGCCAGGCAATCCTTTAGTTGCTGATAGAGGAGGAATAACATTCCTGACGACCATTGTAATATTTTATCCTTTAATATTGCTCTTCTTCTCGATGCATGGCAAAGTTCCAGTTGTTAACGAGATTTTAGCAACAGTTATTTCATTCATTATAGGATTTATCATAGGATTTCTAGATGATTTGAAAGATTTAGGATTAAAGAAAGTAATCTTATCTCCTATAGCAGCAATACCATTCTTACTTCTTGGGGCATACTACCCTAGGCCAGTTATCCCGTTTATAGGACCTGTAAGGTTAACCATCATATATCCTTTACTACTCTTAGCAGCATTTGCTATTGTGCCTAATGGATCAAATATGGTTGATGTACATAATGGTACACTTGCTACATCAGTTTTCGCTGTTTTAATTCCCCTAGCTATTTGGAGCTTAATTCTTGGAGATATAATCGCGTTTTCTTATATTCTCATAGGTTTAGCATTGACTCTAGGCTTCTTTATCCACAATAAATACCCAGCTAAAGTTTTCGCTGGTAATGTGGGTTCGTATTCTCTAGGAACGCTTCTTATCTCTCTTATAGTGTTAAGTAGGCTTGAATTCATAGCTATAATAGCATGGCTTCCAACAGTTTTAACGGGATTTTATATAATAAGTAGTATTGGCGGTCTAATGACGAAAGAGAAAATAGCAAAGAAAAAAGGGAAAACGGTAATTGTAAAGGACGGAATTCTCTACCCATCTCTTGAAGAAAATGCTCCAATAAGCTTAACAAGGCTTATCCTTTTAGAAAAAGGGCCTATGGATGAGAAAAATATTATTAGGGAATACTATAAAATTTATGCATTATCAGCTACATTAGCGATAATCTCAGGATTCTTCACATACTTATAATTTTTTATGTGGTTTGAATGATGAAGTGTACCGTAAGCGAAGGCATGCATTCATATGTAATATCAATTCCTTCGTTGAGGTTAGCATTTAAGATCTATAAGGGCTACATGCTCAAAAATGCTATGAAGGAGTATAAAATTTTAAGGATGCTTAGCGTAAAGGGCTTGCCTGTCCCCAAACCGTATTTTTTATATCTTGGGGAAAGGATTATACTCGCTAGAGAGTATATTGAAGGGGAGCATTTTATAGATTTTGTTAAGAGGGAGAGGCCAGAAAAAGTTGCTATAGCTTTTAAAACACTTATTGAAATCGCCCATATGCTTGATTGTGAAAATGTATTCTTAGATGAATTAAGCTTTCCAACGAAGAATATCATAGTCAAGAATGAGAAAGAAATGTTCATCATAGACTTCGAGAGAGCGGTTATTAATCCCAGAAGAAGCAATGTTACTCAGGTTCTTGGTTTTCTTTATTCATCAATTAAATCAGGAGGATATGTAGGGAACAAAATTAAAGAGTTTTTGGATGTCGATAAAATGATTGAAATAGCTAAGAAATATAGGAGAGAGAGAAGGCTAGACGACGTGCTTAGATTATTTAAAATATAGGTAATTCTGATGAAGAAGCTTGTTACGACGATTATGAGATTTGAAGAGTTCATTAGAGCATTTGAGAGATTCTTAGATAGAGAAATAGGTAGTGTAGATAAAATCGAGATCACTGATAGAAATGTTATTTTTATGTTAGCTAACAGGAGAATCCGGATTCAAATAATAGAGAGAGTTTCTGACTTCTTCTCTAATTTTGTGATTGCTAAAATAATCTTAGATGGATTCAATTTAGATGAATCAAAAGTAATTGAGAATTTTATTAGGCATATGGGTCGAATATTACAAGCTTAAAACTGTAAAGTCTAATTATCTTTTTCCATAGGAAAATTATAATGGTGCTGAGTTATGTTTTCACCATTACATAGTCTTCTTGAACTCTATGATGACGGTGTACCTACAAAAATAAAGTCAAAGGTTATTAGAGATCCCATTCATGGTTATATTAAAACAACGTTACTTGAAAGGGCAGTAATTGATGATCCAATATTTCAGAGACTCAGGAGACTTCACCAATTGCAAACAGCATATCACATATATCCGGGAGCAGAGCATAGTAGGTTTCAGCATTGTATTGGAGTTATGCATCTTTCTGGGAAATTTCTTATAGGTCTTTTAAAAAGAACACATGAATTAGCGGGAAAGGAGAGGGAAAATATTAGGATACCAGATATTGAGGAATTAGGATTTGAAGATGAAAAGGATCTAATATCTGCTCTTTTAGCTGTTAGACTTGGAGGCCTTCTCCATGATATAGGTCATGGACCATATTCTCATGCATTTGACGAGGCTGTAATATCGAAGAGCGATGTTTTAAGAAAAAAGGGCATACAGAGTCACGAAGATGTTGGATATTACATCTTTAAGAATTACCTTTCAGAAATAATTATTGAGGAAGGAAGAAAACTAGAGAGTTTGATTAATATTGACTTGCTTTTAGAGTATTTAGACGCCATACTTGTGTCAAGAAAGGCTTTCTTCGAAGAGCTTGGGAAATTAAGGAGAGATAAGCCAATAGTGGATATATTAAGAAGGATTATTCGAGAGTTTGTATATCCTTCAGATATATTGGATTTTGTTATGAGAGATTCTTATTTTACAGGAGTCAGAGAATATGGAATGGTTGACGTAGCTCGTTTAATAAACTACTCTATAATCTATTCTGCACCAGCAGAAGGAGAGTTTTCTCCCTCTTTAGAAATAGGTTTGCTTGATACAGCAATCAATGCTTTAAGGGCTTTCTTAATGAGTAGATTTTGGTTATTCAACAATGTATATTATCATAGGACATCAAGAATCATAGATTTCACGGTTCAACGTTTGCTAAGATCCCTTTATGTAGAAGGGGTTATAGACTTCGAGGGGATAATCCTCAAAATAATTGAAGAAGGAGATGTTTCTGGCTATGTTCTACTTGATGATTATTACGTGCTTTATGAGGCTTTAAGGTACGGAGGTAGACCGAGGGAGTTGGCCAAAAGGATATTAAATAGGAAGCCAGAATATGTAGAGATATATGATAAGGAGTTTATAGTAAAAAGAAGAGATGAGCAAAAGGAGAAAAAGACAATAAAATATGATGTAAGCTTCGGTG
Source organism: uncultured archaeon (assembly GCA_965367995.1). Lineage (GTDB taxonomy): Archaea > Asgardarchaeota > Njordarchaeia > Njordarchaeales > Njordarchaeaceae > Njordarchaeum. The sequence goes on from CBDULE010000079.1 coordinate 4,994, forward strand.
ACATTCTTACTGAGATTTTAAGAAGGGTTGTTAAAATAATATCGAGCTTTGGAATTCCTATCGATGAAGAGGATGTTAAGATAGATTCTCCAATGATTAGGTTCTTCCCAGATAATCCTTACTTACCTAGGAAAAGCTTTAACATCGTAAAAATTAGAAGAGATAAGTTAATTGATAAGTATAATCTAACAGTCACTGATATTGGCATAGCCATAGATACTTCATTGTTTAGAATATTCATGAAGAGGGGGCTTGAGAATAAAATAAATATCCCGCTGGATGAGCTTAGAATGAGGATTGCTAAAGAAATTGAAAAGGATGATCTGTTAATCAAGGCAGAAATGGCATTTCAACACGAAATTGAAAAAACAAAAGAAATTGGGGTCACAATGTGATGATAGGAGTCTTTAGTTCTTCCCTAACCCATCTCTTCAAGAATTTTTCTTCAAGTTTTTCGTAAATGCTCTTAGTTCTCTTAAATCCTTCAACATTTAAACCCATCTCCCTAAACCAAATATATCCCGCAAGATCCAGTCTAGTTCTGTGGCTTAAAGAGGAGAGGTATTCCACAAGTCGATAAAAGTCTCTGGCTGTTTTTTCTTCTGGTGAACTTAGCACCCGTTCTGCCTCTATTTTCCCATATTTGGTCAAGAATAACCGTCCAAAGTCGGAGTATATAAGCCCATTTTCAATTAGAGTATCAACTGCTAAGTTTATTCTAGTTGACTCTACGCCGTCTGGATAAATGTCAAAAACGTCGATAAATCTAGTTTCAGTGAAATGCTCAGCTATTAAGATATAGGTAGCTAATTCTCTTCTCGAAATTTTAGAGTTCTGAGCGTAAAGAGTGACTAATATCTTCTCAAATATCCCAAAAGTTTTCAATATTTTCTCCCTCTTCATGCTGTGATTTTATTTTTCCTTACTTCATATTAAATGAAAATGTAATGGTGGTAATACCTGTCTCTTATACACATCTGACGCTGCCGACGAATTAGACGGTGTAGATCTCGGTGGTCGCC